>JANNXB010000398.1:0-6089 GCA_031409355.1 Betaproteobacteria bacterium
CTGGTGGGCCGCAAGGCCGGGCTCGACCTGGATACCATGTTCTCGATACTGCAGACGAGTTCAGGCCGCAGCTGGATCCTGGAGAACCATCTCAACAGCCACGCGCTGGCGGGAAACTTCCAACCCGGCTTTGCGCTCGACCTGATGTTCAAGGATCTGCGCCTGTTTGTCGAAACGGCCACGCAGTTGCAGTCACCCGCGCTGATCGGCGCCACGGCGCTGCAGATCTATAACGCCGCGCGCGCCGCCGGCCATGGCAAACTCGACCAGACGGTGGTTGCCCGTGAACTGGAACGCATGGCGGGCGCGACCCTGGGCGTGCTGGGCAAGTCCTGACTGGACACCAACAGCGTCGTCGCCGGAAGGGATCGCGCAAAAACTCCCGCAAATAGCCCGTGCCGCGGTCCCGGTCAAGTGCGCGGGTTTGCCGCCTTTGCCGCCAACGCCAACCCCGCGTCGAGCGTATCCACGAACTGTTGCACATTGAACGGCTTGGTGATGTAGCTGGAGAAGCCGGCCGCGAGGGCCTTCTGCACATCATGCGGCATGGCATTGGCGCTAAGCGCGATGATCGGGATATGCCTGGTCGCCGGGTCTGCATGCAGGATTTTCATGGCATCAATGCCGCTGATGCCGGGCAGGTTGATGTCCATCAGAATCACCGCCGGCAGATGGGCGCGTGCCAGCTCAATGCCCTGCGTGCCGTCCACCGCCGCGAGCAGGCGCAGGTCGGGACGGCGCGCGATGATCTGCGCGACCAGCTCCAGATTGCTCGGGTTGTCTTCCACATACAGCAGGGTGCGCTGCGCTTTGCCTGCGGGCAACGGGCGGCGCGCCGGCGCCGCATGTTCGAGCAGCGCGGGGTCAAGCCGCGGGGCCGTGCTGAGCCTCATCTCAAACCCGAACCGGCTCCCCACCCCGACCGTGCTCTGCACCTCAATCCTGCCGCCCATCATTTCGACCAGCTGCCTGCTGACCACCAGGCCGATGCCGGTGCCCTCTACCGTGCCGGCTTCCCTGCCGAGACGGTTGAAAGGCTGGAATAATTGCGCAATCTGTTCGGGCGCCAGCCCCAGACCGGTGTCGCTGACACTGATGGCCACTGCATCCGAGCCCGCCAGCTTGCATTCCACCGTCACCGCGCCGCCCGGCCGGTTGTATTTGACGGCGTTGGAGAGCAGGTTGATCAACACCTGTTTTAGCCGGGTGCGGTCGGCGGAAAGAAAGTGGGGAATGCCGTGCGGCGGAAACGTCAGTGCGATGCCGCGCTCCTGCGCCTCTGATTCGATCATGGCGCGGCATTCGAGCAGTACCGCGGCCAGCGCCACCGGCTCCTGCGAGAGGATCACATTGCCGGCCTCGATGCGTGCGAGATCGAGAATTTCGTTGATCAATTCGAGCAGGTACCAGCCGGACTTGAGGATCCGCTCGATGCTGCGCTGCTGCGAGTCGGTCGGCGGCGGCGTGCTGGACTGCATCAGCTGCGCAAAGCCGAGAATCGCATTGAGCGGCGTGCGCAATTCATGGCTCATGCTCGAGAGAAAATCGGATTTCGCCTGGCTGGCCTTCTGCGCGATCGCAACCGCCGCATTGCGTTCCGTCTCGACCTGCTTGCGCGCGGTGTTGTCGGTGCCGATCAGCAGGTAGCCGAGGATGGCATTTTGCGGATCGCGCAGCGCCGTGACCGACACCACCGCCGGCACGCGGACGCCGTCCCTGCGAATGTAGGTCAGCTCGTAAATATCTTCGATGCCGCGCGTGGCCTTGAACACCAATGCCTCGAAGCCCGGCGCGATCGGGCTCGCGAGCTGGGCGCTCAGCAGCCTGGCGCGCTCGATCAGTTCCCGCGGGTCGGAAAGGTCGGCCGGCGTGAGCTTGTTCATCACCTCGCTGGCCGCATAGCCGAGCATGCGCTCGGCGCCGACGTTGAAGATCTGGATCACCCCCTTCTGGTCGGTGGCGATGCTGGAAAAGTTGGCGCTGTTGAAAATGGCGCTTTGCAAGGCGTCTGATTTGACCAGCAGCATTTCCTGCCGCTTGCGTGCGGATATGTCGTTTAGCACGACCAGCAGTTCGGGCGCGCCATCGGCGCCTTGCGCAGTGGTGGCTGTCAAATGCACCCAGACCGGCGCGCCGTCCTGCCTGAGCATGCGCAATTCGCACGATTGCACCTGGTCGGCCCCTGCCAGCCGCTTGCTGTGCAGGAAGTAAATATCCTGGTCTTCCCTGAGGATGAACCGGGACAAGGGCCGCCTGACCAGTTCACCTCGGGTGATGCCCAGCAGGGTGGCGGCACTGAGGTTGGCCTGCAGGATCAACCCAGCCTCGCTGACGGTGCAATAGCCCACCGGGGCCAGATCGTAGAGGTCGAAGTAACGCGCACGCACGCCCTCGAGCGCCGCCTGCGACTCGCGCAATTCCTCGTTCTGCATTTCCAGCTCGATCTGGTGCACCTGCAGTTCGTGCAGCAATTTCCTGGTCGCTTCAGGCGACAGGACAGCCACATTTTCCGGCGTCAGCACCGCCTTTTTCAGCAAGCGCGCTTCGGCCTGCCGGCGCAGCACCTCGGGCGAGGCGGCACCCTCAACGGCGCGCTGGTCCTTGCCGGTCATGGACTGTCACCCTTGGCGCTGCGCTCCGTTGTCGCAATCGCATACAGCTCGCCGGCGTCATTGAGCAGGGCGGTGGAAATGATCGAGACCTCCAGCAGCGCGCCCTGTTTGGTGAGGCGCTGGGTGCGGTACGGCTCCAGCGTCTCGGCCCGGCCCAACTGCTGCAGCGTGATCATGGCGCCGTCGCGCAACGCCTGCGGAATCCGCTCACGCACGTTCATTTGCAATGCCTCGGCTTCGCTCCAGCCATACATGCGCGCAGCACCCGGGTTCCACGCCAGGGTGCGCCCCTCCAGGTTCTGCACCGTGATGGCGTCGTGCGCATCGCGCACCACGACGGCCAGCCGCACCAGCTCATTGGCCTTGCGCAGGGCCTCGCGCGTCTGCACCGCTTCGCTGATGTCGGCAAACGTGATGACCGCGCCTTCAATCACGTTATCGAGAGTGCGGTAGGGCAGGATGCGCATCCGGTACCAGGCGCCGTCCCGGGCCTGCACATTCACGGCCTTGTGGGTCAGGGTGTTGAGCACCTCCTCGATATCGGCCACCATGCTGTCATAGCCGACCAGGTTCGACACGATGTGGCTGACAGGCCGCCCGACGTCGGTGGGAATCAGGTTGATGATGCTGCTCGCCGCGGGAGTGAAGCGCAGAATGCGCAACTGATGGTCCACAAACACGGTGCCGATGCCGGTGCCGGCCAGCAGGTTGTTCATGTCGTTGTTGATGCGCGACAGGTCGGCGACCTTGGTTTGCAGCTCGGCATTGACCGTGCCCAGTTCTTCGTTGACCGATTGCAGTTCTTCCTTGAAGGTCTCCAGCTCCTCGTTGCTCGATTGCAACTCCTCGTTGACCGACTGCATTTCCTCGTTGGACGATTTGAGCTCTTCGTTGGAGCTCTCCAGCTCTTCGTGGGTGCTCTGCAGGTATTCGTCTTTGGCGCGCAGTTCCTCCTTGAGCGCCGCAATGCGTGATTCGGCATCGGCACTGGCAACCGGGGCGACGCCGGATGCGACGCCGCCGGCCGGCGACCGCTCCGGCGCTGCGGCGGGGGCGGGCGCGTCCGCGAGGATCACCAGATACAAATTCGATTCAGGCCGCGGCGACTCAGGGCTCGCAGGAGCGCCTGCGGTCACCGGGCAAACCGTCAGGTTGACCCAGGTGAAGTGGCCATTGGTTTTGACCTGCAGGCCCGGGCAGCGCACGATCTCCCGCGTGCCGGCCGCCTTGCGCAGCGCCATGGTCAGGTCACGACGCAGGCCCTCGCGGGCCATTCTGAGAATATTGCTCGCGCCGGCCTCACCCGGCGCCGGTTCCAGATACATGCCGGTGCGGCCGTGCAGGTAGAGAATGTCGCCCTGGTCATTGACCAGCGCACTGGCCGGGGCAATCTGTTGCAACAGCGCCTGCTCGGTGAGCTCGCGCAGCGGCGGCTTGGCGGCAAACGCCGGCTTTGGGGCGCCGTGCGGCAAGCCTGCGCTGGACGCCATCGCGGGCGGCATGAATTGCCCCGACGCGACCCGTTCGGCACCGCGGAAGACGTCCTTGCGTTGATACAGCTTGGATTTGCGGTCGAGTGTGGCGAACAGCTCGGCTTGTTCACCGACCCCTTCAGAGGTGCCGAGAAACAGCGTCCCACCCGGCTTGAGCGCGTAGTGGAACAGCGGAATCAGTTTTTTCTGCAGCTCCGCACCCAGATAGATCAACAGATTGCGGCAACTGACCAGGTCGAGTTTGGAAAACGGTGGATCCTTGATCACGTCCTGCTCGGAAAACACCATCATGTCGCGAATGCTTTTGTGGATGCGGTAGGCGCTGCCGTCGGACTCGGCGGTAAAAAAGCGCGCCAGCCGCTCCGGCGTGATATCGGCGGCGATGCTGGCCGGATACAGCCCCGCGCGCGCGGTGGCAACGGCCCGGCTGTCGATGTCGGTGGCGAAGAACTGCACCACGTAGCTTTGCTTGAGCGCCTGCATGCGCTCCTGCAGCAGGATGGCGATCGAATAGGCTTCCTCGCCGGTGGAGCAGCCGGCCGACCAGACGCGTACCACGGCGCCGGCCGGCTTGCCCTCGAACAGCCGGGAGATGATCTGCTCCTCCAGCACCTTGAAGGCCTCCGGATCGCGGAAGAAGTTGGTCACGCCGATCAGAAGATCGCGAAACAGCGCCTCCACCTCGGGCGGGGTCTGCTGCAGATACTTGACGTAGCTCTCGAGCGAGTCGATCTGGTGCACCGCCATGCGCCGCTCGATGCGGCGGTTGATGGTGCTGGGCTTGTATTGCGAAAAATCGTGGCCGGTCTGGGCGCGCAGCAGGACAAAAATCTTTTTAAGTGCACTGCCGCTGGTGGGTGCTTCGGCCGTGGCATGCGCGCGCGCATGGCCGAACGCGTGGGTGGAATAGGCGATCAACTGGGCCGGCATCTCGGCCGGCGGCAGTTCGTAATCCACCAGTCCGGTGGCGATGGCACTGCGCGGCATGCCGTCGAACTCGGTGGACTCGGGGATCTGCGCCATCGCCATGCCGCCCTCGCCCTTGATGGCGCGCACGCCTTGCGTGCCATCGCTGCCGGTGCCGGAGAGCACGATGCCAATGGCGCGCTCGCCCTGGTCTTGCGCCAGCGAGCGAAAGAAGAAATCGATCGGCAGGCGCCGGCCGCGCGGCTCGGCCGGTTCAAGCAATTGCAGGGTACCGTTCAGAAACGCCATGTCGCGATTCGGCGGGATGATGTAGGCGCAGTTGGGCCGCACCACCATGCCGTCTTCGACTTCGAACACCTGCATGCGGGTATAGCGCCGGATCAGGTCGGTGAGCAGGCTTTTGTGGTCTGGTGCCAGGTGCTGGACCAGCACAAAGGCCATGCCGGGCTCCGAGCCGGCCGGCATGCCGGAGAAAAAAGCCTCGAATGCGGCCAGGCCGCCAGCGGAGGCGCCAATGCCGACGATTGGGAAAACACGAGCCGGGGCGGATGGCTTCAGGGAATCACCGGCCGGCGCGAGGGGGCTATGCGTCGCCGCGATGACTGGCGGTTTGGCCTTTTTGCCGGCGTTCGCGGACTTGGCTGTCTCGCTCGCTTTTTTGGCTGCCATGCGTCCTCGCTTACGCACGATGGGCGAATACTATGAGGCATGGCGCGCCCCTTTGGGGAACTTATCGCGCTGCTGCGGCGGAGCGAGCCTTATCGTAGATCCGCACCGTCTTGGCGGCGATCCAGGGCGCATCCGCGGCCCGCGGGGAAGTATCATTTGCGAACCCGAACCGGACTTGGAGGAGAGGCAATGAACATTCGCATCATGATCGGGGTCGCCGCGCTCGCGGCCACCACCGCGTTTCCCTCCGTCGCGCAGCAGCTCAAGGGCGACGTTCGCTTCTACAACGGCTTCCCGCCGGGCGGCACCTCCGACCTGCTCGGGCGCATGCTGGGCGACGCCCTTGGCCCGATCGTCGGCCAGAAGGTGATCGTCGAGCAAAAGACCG
>JANNXB010000399.1:0-1910 GCA_031409355.1 Betaproteobacteria bacterium
GACGAGGCGTTCAACAAGTACCGCATGCCGCTCACCAAGGTGGAGCGGCTCTACACCGGCTGTCGCTGGGCGGAAGGTCCGGTGTGGCTGGGGGATACCCGTTCGCTCGTCTGGAGCGACATTCCGAACAACCGCATGCTGCGCTGGGACGAAGCGAGCGGCCTGGTGAGCGAGTTCCGCAAGCCCTCGGGCTACGCCAACGGCACCACCCGCGACCGCCGTGGGCGGCTGCTCAGCTGCGAGCATGGCGGGCGCCGGGTTTCGCGCACCGAATACGACGGCCGGGTAATCACGCTCATCGACCGCTTCGAGGGCAAGCGCCTGAATTCGCCGAACGACATCGTCTGCAAATCCGATCGTTCGATCTGGTTCACCGATCCCAGCTTCGGCATCCTGGGGTGGTACGAAGGCGCCAAAGCCGAGCCGGAACTGCCGACCAACGTTTACCGCCTGGACGGTTCAGGCAAGGCGACGGTGGTCGCCGAGGGCATCAGCCAGCCCAACGGCCTCGCCTTCTCGCCGGACGAATCCATCCTCTACATTGTCGAATCCCGCTCGGTGCCGAGGAAAATTCTTTCTTTTGACGTTTCAAAAGAAAATACATTGGGAAACCGGAGAACCCTCATCGATGCCGGCCCGAAGGGCACGCCGGACGGCTTTCGCGTAGACATCGACGGCAACCTGTGGTGCGGCTGGGGCATGGGCGAAGCGGGCCTCGATGGCGTGCACGTCTTCAATCCAGCCGGCAAGCTGATCGGCCGCATCGACCTGCCCGAGCGCTGCGCGAACCTCTGCTTCGGCGGCGTGCACCGCAACCGCCTGTTCATGGCGGCGAGCACGTCGGTCTACGCTCTGTATGTAAATACCCAGGGCGTGGCGTACGCCTAGCCGCGCATCACTCCACGATCCGGTCGGCGCGAACCAGGACCGACGGGGCGACCGCTACGCCAAGCGCCTTTGCAGTCTTGAGATTGATCGTGAATACGAAGTTGGTTGGCTGCTCCACCGGAAGGTCGGCCGGCTTGGCGCCTTTGAGAATCCGGTCGACGTAGATCGCTGTGCGCGGATTGAATTTGGTGCTGTCGTGTGCATAGCTCATCATTGCGCCGATTTCCACGAAAGCGAACGCCGTAAACATTGAGGGCAGGCGGTACTTGGTGGCGAGCTCCACCAGCTGCGCCCGATTGACGAAAAATATGCTCTCCGACGTCGTCATCACCGCTTCGGCCTTTTCACGTTTTCCGGCCTCGAAGCCCGCGGCGATGTCCTCGACAGTGCGAACTTCATGCACCAGCAGCTTGATGCCGAGCGTTGTCGCGGCTTTGCGCATCTCCGCGACCTGGGGCGGCGCGATCGGATCGACGAGATAGGAGAGCACCAGGACCCGAGAAAGATTCGGAAAGGCGTCCTTCAGCAGCGAGAGCCGCTTTGCGGCAATGCCGGGCGCCATGAAGGAAAGCCCCGTGACATTCCCGCCCGGGCGCGCGAGACTTTTGACCAGGCCGGTCCCGACGGGATCGCCGAGCGGGTGCATGACGATTGGAATCGTGTTCGTCGCCTTCTTTGCCGCCTGCGCGCCCGGCGTTGTGGTAGCGACGATCACGTCCGCGCGGCTCTCAACACATTGCGCAGCGAGCGCGGGAAATCGTTCGGCAACACTGTTGGCCGCCTGGATGTCGATGGTGATGTTTTTCCCGTCCACGTAGCCCAGGTCGCGCAAGCCCTGGAAGAAAGGCTGGAAGCGGATCGGAACCTGGGCCTCCGGGTCGAATGCCAAGACGCACAGGCGGGGAATCTTCGCTGCCGGTTGCGCGCCAGCCGCGAGCGGCAGCAGGAGCAGCAGAACAATGGCAAGCAGTCTCATCCGCGCCCTCAGAATTCGATCACGCCTTTGCCCGAGGACTGGGCGT
>JANNXB010000400.1:0-3352 GCA_031409355.1 Betaproteobacteria bacterium
GCCGCCGCCGATGATCGGCTCGCGGCGCTTTACCTTGGCACGCAGCTTCCTCAGGATCTCTTCGCGCGCGATGCGGGCCATGAAACTGGTCCTTCCTTTGCGTGGATTTCAGAGAAGTTCGCCGCCAGCGCGGCAGCGAAGGCGGGGTCGTTGATGTGGTGCGGGAGCCGAATGAGCTTTCGAGTTCCACTGGAAACAAAATCTTTTGAAATTGAATCAAAAAGCGCCCGATCGGCTGCCGGATCCCAGAACGGGCCGTCGGGCTTGTCCAGACCCGAGACACCGCCTTCGGGAATCAGAAAGCGCACCGGGCCGTCCATGCGATTCAGCTTGGCGGCAATGAAGCGCCCGATCTTCGCGTTTTCTTCGGGCGTGGTACGCATCAGCGTCACGTTCGGGTTGTGGCGGTGCAGGCGGCGGCCGCGGAACTGCGCCGGCACGGTATCGAAGGCCCAGAAATTCACCATGTCGAGCGCCCCACAGGAGCCAACGTAGGGAATTTTCAACCGGGAGAAAACATCCATGCGCTCGGGGCCCGCAGTCAGGACGCCACCGACGACCTCATCGGCGATCTCGGTGGTGGTGACGTCGATCACGGCCGACAGCAGCTTGGACTCCACCAGCTTTTCCATCGACTGGCCGCCGGTGCCGGTGGCGTGAAAGACGATGCAGTCGTAGTCCGCTTCGAGCAGCGGTGTCAGCGCCTGCACGCACTGCGTTGTGAGGCCGAACATGGTCAATCCGATCGCCGTTTTTGTGTCCGGCGCGACTTTTTCCGTCGGCGCGTGGGCGATCATCCCGGCGAGCGCATGCGCGGCGTTGGCCAGCACCTTTTCCGAGATACGGTTGAGGCCGGAGACGTCCGTGACCGAATACATCATGCAGATGTCGGAAGGCCCGACGTAGGGCTTGACGTCGCCCGAGGCCACGGTCGACACCATCACCTTCGGCACGCCGATCGGCAACCGTCGCATTGCCGGCGTGGCGAGCGCGGTGTTGCCCGAGCCGCCGGCCGAGATCATGCCGCCCAGGTCGCGCCGGCGGGCGATGAAATGCTCCAGGGCCAGCGCCATCTCGGTGACCGCGCTGCCGCGATCTCCAGTGAACACCGCACGCTCCCCCTTGGGGTGGCAACGCGCCACTTCGCGCGGATTCACCATCGCCGACGAAAGCTTGCCGGACGTGGCGATATCCACCGTCACCACGCGCAAACCGAGCTTCTCGATGCAGCCGCGCAGGTAGCCGAGTTCGCGGCCCTTGGTGTCGAAGGTACCGACCACATAGGCGGCGCGACCGGTGCCCGCGGCGACCGGAAACTCCACGACGCGCGCTTCAATATTTTCCTTGCTAGGATTTTTATCCTCCGAAATTCCTGCAACAGGACGGTCGACATCCTCTGAACCCCAGCGCGTATAGCCGCGTACCATGCGTTCTTCGGCGACGGGAGCCTGGACGGCGGCACCCTCGGCGCGCTTCACGGTGAATATCTGCACCGCGGCCGATTCCTCCGGCTGCGGCGCCGGGGCAATCTCTTCGTCGTCGTCGGCGGCCTTGACCCCGAGCAGGCGCTGCTGCAGGTCGCGGTTGCCGGCCAGCTCGCCCACCGGCATCGAGCGGGCGATACGCCCGTTCACCATCACGTCGACGGTATCGGCCACGGCGATGGCAACGCCCAGGTTCTGCTCGATCAGCAGCACGGAGATCTCGCCGTCGGCGGCCAGCGACACCAGCATCGCCTCGACCTGCTGCACGATTACCGGTGCGAGGCCCTCGGTGGGCTCGTCCATGACCAGCAGCTTGGGGTTGAGCAGCAACGCGCGCGCGATGGCGAGCATCTGCTGCTCGCCGCCCGAGAGCTGCGCGCCGCCATTCGCCTTCCTCTCGGCCAGGCGGGGAAACGTGGCGTAGATACGTTCCACGGTCCAGGGCCCTTTTGTCGCGGCAAGGCGAAGATGTTCATGCACCGAGAGCGAAGGCCATACGCGCCTTCCCTGCGGCACGTAGCCGATGCCCAGGCGGGTAATGCGATGCGGCTGGAGCCCAAGCAGTTCCTGGCCCAGGAACCGGATGCTGCCGGTGGCGCGCACCAACCCCGTGACCGCGTTGCACAGCGAGGTTTTGCCCATGCCGTTCCTGCCGACCACTGAAATCACGCCCCGCTCCAGCGTCAGCGACACGTCCTGCAGGGCATGCGCGCGGCCGTAATGAACATTCAGCCCCTCGATGGCGAGGACCGGCGTGCCGGGACTCATGCGTGCCCCGCCTTGCCCATGTAGATCTCCTGCACTTCGGCATCGTTCTCGATCTCGGCCGGCGTGCCTTCCTTCAGCAGGCGGCCGTTGTGCATCACCGTCACCCGGTCCACCACGCGCAGCGCGATCTCCAGGTCATGCTCGATGAGGATGAAACTCATGTGCGGCGGCAGCGCCCTGAGCAGCACCACCAGTTCGCGCCGCTCCGCGGGCGACAGGCCGGCGGCGGGTTCGTCGAACAGGATCAGGCGCGGCGCGCCCGCCAGCGCCATGCCGATCTCCAGCTGGCGCTGCTGTCCGTGCGAGAGCGAAGCCACCAGCTCGTCGCCGAGGTGCGACAGGCGCACGCGCTCAAGAATGTCTTCGGCACTCTGATTTCTACTGCTTCTGATAAAACTAAACCGCCCGCGGCTGACGCCGCGCACGGCCAGGAAAAGGTTGTCCCGCACCGTGAGGTCGCGGAACAGGAGCGAAGACTGGTAAGTGCGCCGCAGGCCGGCCCGGATGCGCTCGAAGGGCGGGTGCGCGGTGACGTCTTCGCCGAAAAAGCGCACGCGGCCGGCAGTGGCCGCGTAGTCGCCGGTAATTACATTGAACAGCGTGGTCTTGCCGGCGCCGTTGGCGCCGATCACCGCCCTGCGCTCGCCCGCGGCGACCGAGAACGAAACGTCCTCGACCGCCTTGAGCGCGCCGAAACTGCGCGACACGCCCTCGAGCCGGAGTGCGTCCCCGGTGGAGAGCAGCTCGCGCGGCTGCAGTGCGTTGATCGTTGCCATTGGCGCCCCTGCTCCTGTTACGAGCAGTTCGCTACTGCGCTACGGGCAGTTCGGTTCATCGCGCGAGCCCACCTTGAAGTCTTCCTTCTTCATGCCGAGCATCTGGTCGATGCCGTCCACCTTGCGCAGCACCTTGTTCTGCAGGTTGCCCTGGGCGTCCTTCACCACTTCGGTGATGAACGCCGTACCGATCGCCTGGCGGTTGGCGTCCAGCCTGACTTCGCCTACCGGGGTCTTCAGCACCATTTTCTGCAGCGCCTCGCGGTACTTGGCCTGGCCACCCGAAAGATCGCCCTTGACCGCATCCAGCCCGTCCAGCGCCGC
>JANNXB010000401.1:0-2509 GCA_031409355.1 Betaproteobacteria bacterium
GCCTGGTTCCCTGCCTCCGTAAGCCGCGCGTGCGAGATCAGGCGTGTGAGCTGGGTGTTGGTGCGGCCGATGGAGCGCATCAGGCTGCGGTGGATGGCGTGGTGCAGGCTGACGGTGGTGCCTGAGGCGCCGTTGTAGATATCGAGGAAGGCCGCGCTCGGAATCTCCAGCAGGCAGCAGGACTCGCGCACGCGGGCGTTGTTGGCGCGCGGTGCGGCGTTGATCACGGCCATGAAGCCGACCAGTTCACCCGGACCGGCGATGGCGACGCGGCGCTCCTGTTTTTCCGTGCGCGTGAATACCTCGAGCGCGCCGCGAATGACCAGGTAACAGCTGTCGGCCGGGCGGCCGGCGACGAACGCCCAGGCGCCGCGCGGCAGTTCCAGCACTTTGCCGGCGGAGGCCAGCTCGTCCAACTCGTGCTCGTCGAAGCCCTCGAAGAAGGGCAGCACGTGGAGGAACGCTTTCCAGTCGAAGGACGCGTGGCGCGAGCGCTTCAGACCGGCGAGCGGATCGCCGGCGGGCGCGGCCTCGGTCGCGGGGCGGTCTTCCACCGCCGGGAAGGCCTTGATGCGGTCGTTCAGCACGCGCAGCTTGTCGGACAGGGTGCGGGTGATGGCGCGCTGCGTTTCGAGCGCCGAGACTTCGCGGCTCGCGACCAGCGCGCGGAAATCGTCGCGCCCGACGAACCAGGCGTCGACGTTGGATTGCGCGACCACGGTGGCGGAGACCACGCCCCGCTCGATCAGCGCCATCTCGCCGAACATGTCGCCGTCGCGGAACTCGGCGACCGTGAGCGAGCCGCCACCGGGCAGCGCGACGCGCGCCTCCACCGAGCCGGCGCGGATCAGGAAGCAGCCGCGCGAGGCCTCGCCCTGGCGCACGAGCTCCGCGCCCTTCATGAACGACACCTCGCGCGCTACCGCGAGCAATTGCTCGAACGGATGTTTCGCAGTTGCCAGGCTTTCCCCCTTGCTGCGCAGTCTACTCGGCGTACACTCGACTGCAACCCATGGCCCACGACCTGCTCGTCAAGAACGGCTTGCTTATCGACGGCACCGGCGCTCCCGCGCGCCATGCGGATGTTGCGATTTCGAACGGCAAGATCGCCGGTATCGGGAAAATCACTGAAACCGCGAAAAGAGTCATCGATGCGGACGGCCTGGCCGTGGCGCCCGGCTTCATCGACCCGCACACGCACTACGACGCGCAGATCTGCTGGGATGGCGCGCTGACGCCCTCCTCCTGGCACGGCGTGACTTCGGTGGTCATGGGCAATTGCGGCGTGGGCATCGCGCCCTGCCGGCCGGAGACGCGCGAGATCGCGATGCGCGACCTGGTGAACGTCGAGGCGATCCCCTTCGAGGTGCTCGACCAGGGCATCACCTGGGACTGGGAGAGCTTCCCGGAATTCATGGACGCCGCGGCGGCGCGCAAGCCTTCACTCAATCTCGGCTTCCTCGCGCCGCTCACGCCCTTCCGCCACTACGTGATGGGCGAGGCCTCGATGGAGCGCGAGGCTTCCGTGGCGGAAACGGCCGAAATAAAAAAGCTGCTCGGCGAGGCGATGGACGCCGGCGCGTTCGGCTTCTCCAGCACGCTGCTGAACCAGCACATGGGCTACGCCGGCCGGCCGCTCGCCTGCCGCAACGCGAGCCGCGAGGAACTGAAGGCCTACTGCAACGCGCTCAGGGAGCGCTCCAAGGGCTCGATCGAGATCGCGATGACCAAGCAGATCGGCGTGATGGAAGAGCCGGAGCTGGAGCTGCTGGATTTCATGCTCACCGAAAGCGCGCGGCCGATCACTTTCATCGCCATGTTCGACCGCGACGACATCTCGGAGGCGGTGCGCACCTCGCTGCGCAAGGCCGCGCCGATGATCGCGCGGGGCGCGCGGCCGCAGACCTCGCCCCTGCCGCTGACGCGCGAGATCAACATGCGCAACCCGTTTTCGTTCGCCGCCTTCCCGTCGTGGAAGCGCGTGTTTGAGGACAAGTCCAAGCCCGCGCAGGCCGCGGTATACAAGGATGTGAATTTCAGGAACCAGTTTCGCGAGGAGCTGAAGCGTCCCGCGGCGTTCGGCAACTGGGAGCGCATAACTGTTCATGAAGTTAAAAATAAAAATTTAAAGCAATTTGAAGGCAAGACCGTGGCGGAGCTCGCTGCCGAGCAAGGCAAGGACGGCGTGGATGCCTTCCTCGACCTCACGCTGGCCGACGACCTGGACAACGAGTTCACCATGATCTCGTTCAACAACCGCGTCGACCGCATGGCGGAGATCCTGAACTATCCGGCGATGCTGCTCGGCCTGGGCGACGGCGGCGCGCACCTGGACATGCTGTGCGACTCGGGTTACCCAAGCTACATGCTCGGTACCTGGGTGCGCGAGAAGAAAGTACTCACGCTGGAGGAAGCGGTGCGGCGCATGACCTCCGACCCCGCGGACTTCTTCGGCATCCGGGATCGCGGCAGGATCAAGGAAGGCCTCGCCGCCGACATCGCGATCTTC
>JANNXB010000402.1:0-6171 GCA_031409355.1 Betaproteobacteria bacterium
CTCGCGCGGCGCGTTCAACATGGATCTGGTCGTCGACCTGCGCGAAGGCGGCCACCATTCCGGCAACTGGGGCGGGCTGCTCGCCAATCCGGGGGTCATCCTCGCGCACGCGCTGGCTTCGATCACCGGGCCGAAGGGCGAAATCTGCGTCGCCGAATGGCGGCCGGATTCGCTGACGCCTTCCGTGCGGGAAGCGCTCGCCGGCCTCGAGGTCGACGGCGGACCCGACGGACCGAAGGTCGACCCCGACTGGGGCGAGCCGAACCTGACGCCGGCCGAGCGCGTCTTCGGCTGGTGCAGCTTCGAGGTGCTCGCCTTCACCACCGGCAATCCCGACAAGCCGGTGAACGCCATCCCGCCGCGCGCCAGCTGCCATTGCCAGCTGCGCTATGTGGTGGGCGTGGATCCGGCGGACATCATTCCGGCGCTGGAGCGCCACCTGGAGAAATCCGGCTTTCCGATGGTGAAGGTGACGGCCGCGCGCGAAGGCTACTTTCCCGCGACCCGCCTGGATCCGCAGCATCCCTGGGTCGTCTGGGTGAAGCAGTCCCTGGAGAAAACCAGCCGCCAGCAGACCGCGATCTTGCCCAACCTGGGCGGCTCGTTGCCGAACGACGTGTTCTCGGACGACCTCGGGCTGCCTACCGTCTGGATTCCGCACTCCTACGCATCCTGCAGCCAGCACGCGCCGAACGAGCACATGCTGGCGCCGGTTGCGCGCGATGCGCTGCGGCTGATGGCAGGCCTGATGTGGGACCTGGGCGAGCCCGGGACGCCGCTGGCAGGAGCACAGACGCTGCGCTAGCAGGAGCGCAATTGCCGCGCTAGCCGCTCCAGCCGCCCTGGCCGTCCTTCTTGCGCTCTTCGTCCGGGTCGAGCATGTCGTACACCTCGCGCACCACGCCGTCGTCCGAGAACTGCACCCAGACCACTCGGTAGTCGGGCGCCTGCCAGTAGCGGTATTCCCACCAGTCGCGCTTCTGCCGGTCGAAGCGGCCAGCCTGTCCTGGAGGGCCGAGCAGTTCGCTCACTTCCTTCTTGGTCCAGGTATTGGCGACGACCTTGGCGAAGCTCGGATACTGCATGCGCTGCTCGATCGACTTCATCACGCCGTCGGGGCCGAAGGTCACCACGTACATGGCGCGGCCGAAGGGCAGGCGCGAGAAATACAGCGCGGTATCGCCGTTGGCGAGCTTTAGCTGCTGATCGGCGCGGCCCATGCTCTGCTGGGCGTCCGCCGCCGTGGATTTCCCGGGCACCAGGTCCGACCCGCTGAAGGACGCGCAGCCCGCCAGGACAAGCGTCAGTGCCAGGACAAGGACATATTTCATGGAGCGCTCCTATCTGCAAGGGTAAACACCTTCGACGCCATCCTATTCCATTAGATCCCACACCTAGTCGACGTTCTGCGCGTCCTTGTACATGACCTTGTGCCGCGTGGTGGCCACCCATTCGTCGATCTGCGCATCGGTCATGAAGTGGGCCGGATCGAAGCGGTTCCAGTTGACGATCTCGCCCAGGCTTTTCTTCCAGCGCTTGTAAGGCGCCTTGGCGGGCGCGCCGAAGCACATGATGTCGAGCACCGACAATTCGTCCGGGATGCCGAGCAGGGGTTTCATCGCCTGCTGCGCCTTTTCCTGGCCGATGGCCGTGACCCACCAGACGTTGTAGCCAAGCGCGGCGGCGGCGAGGTGCGCCGACATGGTGGCGGCCGCCACGCTCTGCAGCAGGATGCGCTCGGCGTTCTCCTTGTACATGCGGTCCAGGTCGGAGCCGTCGTTCAGCACCGGGAAGGCCTTGACCCAGCGGAAATCGCTCGCCACGACGATGAAGCCGGGCGCCGAGGCGAGGCCGCGGTAGTCGGGCGTCGGGAACTTCATTTTCAGCTTCGCGCGCAGCACCTGCTCCTCGCGGAAGTACTCCATGATCCGGTTTTTCAGGTCCTGCTCGGTGACGACGATGAAATGCCAGGGCTGCGCATTGGCGCCCGAGGGCCCGTGCCGGGCGGCTTCCAGGATCATCTCGTAGTGCTCGCGCGGAACTGTGCGAGCTGAATCGAATGCACGTACCGTCATGCGATTCCTGATGACCTCCATGAGCACGTCATAGCGCTGGACGCCGCTCTCGTTCTGCATGGTTCTCCCCTTACAATAGCGGCCCCAAGGATATAAGAAATCATGGCCAAATACGTCTACACGATGCGCAGGGTGAGCAAGATGGTGCCGCCGCAGCGCACGATCCTGAAGAACATCTCGCTGAACTTCTTTCCCGGCGCCAAGATCGGCGTGCTGGGCCTGAACGGCTCGGGCAAGTCCTCGCTCCTGAAGATCATGGCGGGCGTGGACGAGGCCACCGACGGCGAGGTGATCCGCATGCCCGGCATCCAGGTCGGCTACCTGCCGCAGGAGCCCGCGCTCGACGCGGCCAAGACGGTGCGCGAAGAGGTCGAGGAATCGCGCGGCGAGGTTGGCGAGGCGAAGAAGCAGCTGGAAGCGGTCTACGCCGCGTATTCCGAGGAAGGCGCGGATTTCGACAAGCTTGCCGCCGAGCAGGCGCGGCTGGAGGCCATCGTCAATACCGCTGACACGGGCCAGGAGCTGGAGATCGCCGCCGATGCCCTTCGTTTGCCGGCCTGGGACGCGAAGATTGGAATTTTAAGTGGCGGGGAAAAGAGAAGAGTTGCACTGTGCAAGCTCTTGCTCTCAAAACCCGACCTGCTGCTGCTGGACGAACCGACCAACCACCTCGACGCCGAGAGCGTGGACTGGCTGGAGCAGTTCCTGCAGCGTTTCCCCGGCACCGTGGTGGCGGTGACGCACGACCGCTACTTCCTCGACAACGCCGCCGGCTGGATCCTGGAACTGGACCGCGGCATGGGCATTCCCTGGGAGGGCAATTATTCCTCCTGGCTGGAGCAGAAGCAGAAGCGCCTCGAGGTCGAGTCGAAGCAGGAGGAAGCGCGCATCAAGTCCATGAAGGCCGAACTCGAATGGGTGCGGCAGAACGCCAAGGGCCGGCAGGTGAAATCCAAGGCGCGCCTGGCGCGCTTCGAGGAACTGTCGCAATACGAGCACCAGCAGCGCAATGAAACGCAGGAAATCTTCATCCCGGTGGCCGAGCGCCTCGGCAACGAGGTTTTCGAGTTGACGGATGTTTCCAAGGGCTTTGGCGACAAGCTGCTGATGGACAAGCTGTCGTTCATGGTCCCGCCCGGTGCGATCGTCGGGATCATTGGGCCGAACGGAGCGGGGAAGTCCACTTTATTTCGTCTTTTGACGGGTAAGGACAAACCCGATTCGGGAAAGATCAAGATCGGCAAGACGGTGAAGATCGCCCATGTCGACCAATCGCGCGAATCACTGCAGGGCGACAAGACGGTTTTCGAGGACGTCTGCGGCGGGCAGGACCTGATCACGGTGGGCAAGTTCCAGATGCCCTCGCGCACCTACCTTGCGCGCTTCAATTTCCGCGGCGGCGACCAGCAGAAACTGGTCGGACAGCTCTCCGGCGGCGAGCGCGGCCGGCTGCAGCTGGCGAAGCAACTGGTCTCCGGCGCCAACGTCCTGCTGCTGGACGAACCGTCCAACGACCTCGACGTGGAAACCCTGCGCGCGCTGGAAGAGGCGCTGCTGGAATTCGCCGGTAGCGTGCTGGTGATCTCGCACGACCGCTGGTTCCTGGACCGGATCGCCACCCACATCCTCGCCTTCGAAAGTGAATCAAACGTGACGTTCTTCCCGGGCAACTACCAGGAATACGAGGCCGACAAGAAGAAGCGCCTCGGCGAGGAAGCCTCGCGGCCCCGGCGCATCCGCTTCAAGGCGCTGAAATCATGAACGGTGGATTGGCGGTTGTTACGGGGGGCGGCTCCGGCATCGGGCGCGCCTGCGCGGAACGGCTCGCACGTAATGGTTTTGCCGTTGCTGCCATTGATTTGGACTTTTCTTCCGCGCGCGAGACGGCAGACCTCATCGCGAAAGCGGGAGGCCGCGGCAGCGGTTACCGCGCAGACACCAGCGTCGCGGCTGATCTGGACACGGCGATTTCCGCGGCCGTCGGGGATTTCGGCCCGCTGGAGGCGATGGTCAACAACGCCGGCATCCTGGATGGCTACTTCAATGTGGACGACATGGATGAAGCGGTCTGGCGGCGCGTGCTGGACATCGATCTCACGGGCGTGTTCCTCGGCTGCAAGCGCGCGCTGCGCGAGATGCTGCCGCGCCAGCGCGGCCGCATCGTCAACATGGCCTCGGTGGCCGGCCTGAACGGCACGGGCGGCGGCGCGGCCTACATCGCCGCCAAGCACGGCGTGGTCGGCCTGACGAAACAGATGGCGGTCGCCTACGGCGCGCGCGGCATCACGGTGAATTGCGTTTGCCCCGGCGCGATCCCGACCTCGCTGCGGGCGCATTCGCAGTCCATTCTCGGCCCGGGCGTGCCCGACATGAGCGGGCGCGGCGTCGTGGTGAACGAGGACCAGGTGCGCGCGCTCGTTCCCGCGGGCGTGAAGGGCACCGTGGAAGATGTCGCGGCGGCGGTCGCTTTCCTGGCGTCGCCGGAGGCTTCCTACATCAACGGTCACAGCCTGGTGGTCGACGGCGGCTGGCGCGCGAAGTAGACCGTGCAGCAGGCGATTCTCGTCGCGGTGCTCATGGTGATGGTGTACACCGTGTCGCTCGAGCTGCGCCCGGCCGATTTTCGCTACGTCTTGCGCCGCCCGCTGGCGGTGGGCATCGGCCTGCTCGCGCAGTTCGTGCTGCTGCCGGGGGCGACCTGGGCGCTCACGATGGTCCTCGACCTGCCACCGGCGACGGAGGCGGCGATGATGCTGGTGGCCGCATGTCCCGGCGGCGCGCTGTCGAACGTAATTACCGCCTTCGGCCGTGGAAACCTGGCGCTGTCGCTGTCCATCTCGGCGGTGTCGAGCGTGCTTGCGCTGTTCCTCACGCCGCTCAACTTCACGCTCATGATCTCGGCCAACCCGGCCACGGCCGCCTGGGCGCGCTCGATTTCGATCAACCCGTTCGACCTGGTGCTTAGCCTGGTGCTGCTGCTCGCGGTGCCGATGGGCGCGGCGATGCTCACCTCGCGCTACGCGCCGGGCGTCGTCGCGCGCATCCGCAAGCCGCTCGCGCGAGTGGCGGGCGTGGCGTTGGGATTGTTCATCGTCATCGCCGTAGCCGCGCAGTGGAAGTTGTTCGTGATCGAGCTCGGGCGCACGCTGCCGATCGTGATCCTGCACAACGGCCTCGGCCTCGCGCTCGGCTGGCTCGCCGCGCTTGCCGCGAAGCTCGCGGTGGCTGACCGGCGGGCGGTGATCATCGAAGGCGGGATGCAGAACTCCGGCCTCGCGCTTGGCATCATCGCAGCCCAGTTCGGTTCCGACCTTTCGATGGTGGCGGTGGCCAGCCTGTGGGGCATCTGGCACATCGTGTCCGGTTCGGCCCTGGCGCTGGCCTGGCGGAGAACCAGTCGGACCTGATCCACCCCTCGTGCGTCAGCGCACAGACCGCCTGCGTGGGGGTGCGTACGCTGCAGTCATCATGGACGCATCCGGCAATCGAGCAGGTTCCCTGGCATTGATGGTGGTAGGCGCCATCATGGCGCTGGCCTGCCTTTCGGCGATCGGCGCGGTTACCACCCTGGTCGTAATGGCGGCGAGCACCAGGCCCGAAGCGGTGGCGGCGCACAACCGGGAATGCGCGGTGGTGGCCTGGAAGGCGGGCGAGTTCCATTGCTTCCGCAGCGTCTTCGCCGGAACCGAGAAGCCGGAGCGCGGCGACCTTGCGGTCGTGGCGCAAGCCAGTTCCGCGCGCTGAAGCGAGCACCGCGAAATCCATGGGCGCGCGCAATAAGGATCTGGAAACCGGCTGCCACATCGTGCTGATCGCCCTGGTCGTCGTGGCCTGCTTCGCCGGCATCCCTCCGTTCATCGATGGCGTGACCCGGGTGATCGTGCAATCGAGGATAGACGCGGCGCCGATCCGCTTCGCCTGCCGCTCCTGCGGCCAGGTCGAGGATGTTCGCCAGGTGACGCTGGGCGACGCGACACACGATGTCAGCACCATCTCCGGCGAAGGGCTCGCGATGTTCATCGCCTTGTTGACCAGCAAGCTCGGCAATGAGCCGGTGAACGTCATGGAAGTCTCGGTGCGACTGCAGGACGGCTCG
>JANNXB010000403.1:0-2907 GCA_031409355.1 Betaproteobacteria bacterium
GCGCGCGGATCGGCCGACTTGATGCGCACCGAGCCGCGCGACTCCACCTGCAGCTGCGACACCGAGAGCGTGAAGCCCGACCAGGGATGCAGCACGCCGCCGCGCTTGGCGGTGGAGAAATTGATGAAGTAGAGCTGCGCATCCGGGCGTTTGAGCTCGGGACGGGTGCGCACGAACGCCGCGCCCTGCCCGGCGCTGATGGTGAGCGGGCCGCGGCGGAACAGGGCGTAGTCCAGGCCGATCTTCGCCTTCCTCCAGATGCTAAGCATGTCGTCGTTCAGCGTAATCGGCTTGTTGGCGCGCCAGAAGGTGCGGCAGTAGAAATGGTCCTGCAGGCATTCCCCGACATCCGGCGCGTCGTGCACGACCGGGATGCCGTGCTCCTGCAGCAGCGCAGCCGGGCCGACGCCAGAGAGCTGCAGCAATTGGGGTGAATTGAAGGAGCCGCCGCAGAGCAGGATTTCACGGCCCGCCCTTGCTACCAGGGTTTTATTTTCTTTCTGATATTGAACGGCAGAAGCCCTGCTTCCTTCGAAAAGCACCTTCTCTGCAAGCGCGTTGGTCTCCACCCTGAGGTTCGGACGCTTCTCCGCAGGGCGCAGGTACGCTACCGCGGTGCTGCTGCGCCGACCGTTCCTCATGGTGGCCTGGTAGTAGCCCACGCCTTCCTGCTCCTCGCCGTTGAAGTCGTCATTGGCCGGGATACCGACCGATCGCGCGGAGGCGATGAAGGCATCGGCCAGCTCGTGGCGCTCGAGGCCGGAGATCCCAACCTGTGTTTTCTTGAAGTAAGGCAGGAGTTCCACGTGCGACCAGCCGGGCACTTCCCAGGCGTCGAAATCCTCGGGCTGGCCGCGAATATAAACCAAGCCGTTTATCGAAGAGGAGCCGCCCAGCACCTTGCCGCGCGGGCTGAAGATGCGCCGCCCGTTCAGGTTCGGCTCGGGCTCCGAGTCGTAGGCCCAGTTGATGTCGCGCCGCGCGAACAGCTTGCCGTAGCCCAGCGGCACGTGGATCCACGGATCGGTGTCGCGCGGCCCGGCCTCGAGCAGCAGCACCGTCGTGCGTCCATCCGCCGTGAGCCGGTTCGCCAGCACGCAGCCCGCGGAGCCGGCGCCGACAATGATGTAGTCGTGCTGTTCCTGCTCTCCGCTCATCGCGGCGTCGAGATGTGCATGCCGCCGTCAATGAAGATGGTTTCGCCGGTCACCTGGCGCGCGCCTTCGATCAACCAGACGATGGTCTCGGCGATGTCCTCGGGCCGCGCGTAGTCCTTTAGCGGCACCATCGTCGAGTAGTGCGCCGCGGCCTGGTTGGCGCGCTCCTGGCCAAGCGCGCCGGTTTGCCAGGGCGTGTCCACGTAACCGGGCAATACGGCGTTGACGCGCACCTCCGGCCCGAGGACGCGAGCCAGCGACCGGGTCACCGAATTTAGCGCCGACTTGGAAGCGGCGTAGGCGATGGACGAGCCGGTGCCGAGCAGCGAGGCGACCGAAGAAACGTTCACGATCGAGCCCTTGTTCGCCTTCAGCGCCGGCGCGCAGGCGCGCGCCATCTGGAACGGCCCGACCACGTTCAGGCGGTAGATGCGCAGGAAATCGTCGGCGGAAAGGCCGTCCAGGTCCGCATGCTTGACGAACTTGGTGGTGCCGGCATTGTTCACCAGCGCATCCACCCGGCCCCACTTGTCCAGCGCCGCCTGCACCAGTTTTTTGCACTGGGCATCGTCGCCCACGTCCGCCTGCACCACGATCGAATCCTTGCACTTGGCGGCGACCTTTTTCGCCTCCGCTTCGCTTTTTGAATAATTGATGACGACGTTCCAGCCGCGCTTCGAGAGCTCTATCGCGGTAGCAGCGCCAATACCTGATGCAGATCCAGTAATTATTGAGGTTTTGTTCATACAGTCGCCACAGGAGTTGCGGGTGAACCTACGGCGCCCGGCAGCCGGAGCGGCGGGGCGGTGAGGAGGAAGCGGTTGCGTTTGTGCTCGCGCAGCCAGTTGGCGAGCGGGGTGAAGTGCCACAGTTCGCCCAGGTGGATGCCGTTCTTGAACAGGCAGTGCTGGTGCAGCGGCAGCATGGCGTGGGTTTCGTTCTTCCACGGCGCCGCCGAAAAGAGCTCGACCGCGTAGTTGTCCGCCGCGAGCACCGAGAGGCCCGAATCCGAGATCCACTGCAGCAGCTTGTCGTCGCGGCCGTCGAGGCCGGTGCAGGTATTGTGCAGCGCCTCGGGTGTCGGGTTCTTCTTGAACTCCATCAGCATCTCGGCGAAGCCGGTGTGCAGGCAGACGATGTCGCCGCGTTCTATTTTTACGTTATCGATCTCAATTATTTTCTGCAATTCAAGAAAATTAACCGCATGCCGCTTCCTGCCGAAATGCGCGTGCAGGTCGATCATCACGCCGCGGCCCTGCGCGCCGTGCTCGGCAAGGTTCTGGATGCCGAGCGCCTCCGCGCGGCTGCCTTCAAACTTTGCCCACGATTCGGCAGCGGGGTTTTCCCTGGCCGGAATTACATCAACCCCTGCCCTGAATCCATTGTAAAAAACCGGTTCCGGCTTGCCATCTCCGTCCGCGTCGAAGACGCTGCCGACGTGGGCGAAGGAATCCCACTGCGTCGAGTACTGCAGCGTTAGCAGCACCAGGTCGTCGCACACGACGTCGGTCTGCAGCGGGTTGTCCTGGCGCACTTCGTAGGCGAAATTCTGCCTGCCGTTGCGATGCGTCGCCGCGATGCGAGGCGGGTGCCGGCGCGGGTTCAACCCGTTGCCGCCCGGATAATCGAGCGGCAGCGAGAGCACGAAGGTCAGGCCCTCCTTCACCTCGGCCACGCCCTGCAGCACCTTCTCGCGCGTCACCCAGTTCATGCGGCCGCGCTGGTCGTCGGGGCCGAAGTCGCCCCAGTT
>JANNXB010000404.1:0-2857 GCA_031409355.1 Betaproteobacteria bacterium
GGCCTCAGAGCCTGGCGGCTGCGGCGTCCAGCGCTGCGGCGAGGGCGGCGTAGTCCTGCGTCACCGGAAATTGCGGAAATTGCGCGGTGATGCTGGCGGGAGGGCGGAAGAAGAAGCCGGCGTCGGCGGCCTTCAGCATCGAGGTGTCGTTGAAGGAATCGCCCGCCGCGAGCACCTTGAAGTTGAGTTTCTGGAATGCTTCCACCGCGGCGCGCTTCTGGTCGGGCATGCGCAGGTGGTACGCGCAGACGAATCCCTGCGCGTCGGTTTCCAGGCGGTGGCAAAAGAGCGTCGGCCAGCCGAGCTGCGCCATCATCGGCGCGGCGAATTCGTAAAAGGTGTCCGAGAGGATCACGACCTGGCGCGTGGCGCGCAGCTTGTCGAGGAACTCGCGCGCGCCGGCCATCGGCGCCATGCCGGCGATGACCGCCTGGATGTCCGCCAGCCGCAGCTTGTGCTGCGCGAGGATCGCCAGGCGCCCCTGCATGAGCTTGTCGTAGTCGGGCTCGTCGCGCGTGGTGCGCTTTAGTGCTTCGATGCCGGTGCGCTTCGCGACTTCGATCCAGATTTCCGGGATCAGGACGCCTTCGAGATCGAGGCAGACGATGTGCATCCGGCGGCGAGGCCTAGACGCTTCTGGAGATCGGCCGCGTGGGATCGGTGGACCACTCGCTCCAGGATCCCGGGTACACGCGCGAGCCGCTCAGGCCGGCGATTTCCATCGCCAGCGCGTTGTGGCACGCGGCGACGCCGGAACCGCAGTAGTTGATGACGTCTCCCGGATTCCGCCCGGCGAGCACCGCTTCGAACTCGGCGCGCAGCGCTTCGGGGGCCTTGAAAATCCCCTCCGGGGAAATGTTGTCGGTGTTGAAGCGGTTCTTCGCCCCCGGAATGCGCCCGGCGACCGGGTCGATGGGCTCCTGCTCGCCGCGATAGCGGACCGGTGCGCGCGCATCGAGCAGCGCCGCCTTCTTGAGTTTTTTCTCGACGTGCGAGAGGTAAGCCACCATCGAGGTCTTCGCGCGTCCGGGATAGGACAGCGCGGTAACTGTCTGCACATCGGCCGTGACGGCGCGTCCTTCCCGCTGCCATTTCGCGAATCCGCCATCCAGCACCGCGACCGTTTCGTGGCCGATCCATCGCAGCATCCACCACAGGCGAGAAGCCATCGCGCCGGGGCCGCCGTCGTAGCACACCACCTGGTCGGTCAGCTGCAACCCCTGCTTGCCCGCCCAGTTCATGAAGGCTTTCGGTTCCGGCAGCGGGTGGCGGCCATTGGCGCCCGTCTTCGCCCCGGAGAGGTCGCGGTCCATGTGCGCAAACAGCGCGCCCGGGATGTGGCCCTCCAGGTACTGCTGTTCGCCCAGCGCCGGATTGGCCAGGTCGTGGCGGCAATCGAACACGCGCCACTCAGGATGCGCTGCGAGATCCTCGGTCGAGACCAGTGTGTTCAAGTTCGATTCCCTTCCAGCTCGCGTCGGAGCCATTCGTGGAAATGCACCATCGTATCTTCCATCGGTGACTGGTAGGGGCCGGCGTCGTCCAGGCCCTGTTGCCAGAGCGCCCGGCGGCCGCGGTCCAGGCGGCGGCAGATCTCGTCGTCCTCGAGCGCGGTCTCGTCGTACGCGGCCTTCTGCGCCTCGATGAAATCGCGCTCGAAGTGGACGATCTCCTCCGGGTAATAGAATTCGACGACATTGGTGGTGAGGCCGGCGGAGCGCGGGATCAGGTTCGAGACGATCAGCACGTTCGGATACCACTCCAGCGTGAACCCCGGGAAGTAGGTGGCCCAGAGCGCGCCGTACTTGGGCGTCTTGCCGCGCAATTGCTTTAGGCAGGCCTCCTGCCATCGGCGATACACCGGCGTGCCTGGCGCGGTGAGGCCGCTCCTGGCGGACATGACCTGGACCGAGTTGCGCTCGCCGTAGCGGACTTGATAATTGTCGCAATCAGCATAGTTGCCGAGCCCGGCGTGGAGAAAATCGACGTGGTAGCACTCCAGGTAGACCTCGACAAAGGTCTTCCAGTTGGTGGCGTAGTCCGTGGTCTCCACGCGATCCAGCACGTAACCGGAGAAGTCGAAATCCTCGCTGCAGCCGAAATCCGCCATGTCCTTGCGCGGATCGCGCGGCCCGGCGAACAGCATGCCCTGCCAGTTGGTGAGCGGGGTGGAATGCAGCTTGACGCAGGGATTCTCGGGGAAGTGCGGCGCGCCCAGCAGTTCGCCCTTCAGATCGTAGGTCCAGCGGTGCAGCGGGCAGACGATGTTGTCCAGCGTGCCGCTGCCTTCGAGCATGATCGACTGGCGATGGCGGCAGATATTGGAGAGCAGCTCCACGCCTGCGGCGTTCCGGACGAGCACCTTGGCGTGGTCCATCCAGTCGATGGTCCGGTAGTTGCCGGCCTCCGGCACCATGAGTTCGTGCCCGACGTAGTTGGAGCCGGCGTCGAACAGGATTCTCTTCTCGCGCGCGAAGATTTCCGGGTCGAAATACCAGGACATCGGCAGCTGGCAATTGGCCGGCCGCAGCTGCGTTGCGGAAGTGAGGGTGGACATGTCGTAAGTGCTTAAAAGCGCAGCATTTTACATGATTCGGGTTTGACCCTGCCGCGACACTCGGTTAAGGTGGCAGCCCCTATGAGCAAGCCACCCAAAAGCGTCGCCGAACCCACTTTCGAGAAGGCCCTCGCGGAGCTCGAGAGCATCGTCGCGAAGATGGAAGACGGCGACCTTTCGCTCGAACAATCCCTTGCCGCGCACAAGCGCGGCCTCGAGCTCGCGAAACAGTGCCGCGAGCGCCTCGATTCGGCACAACAGCAGGTGCGCGTGCTTGAGGGGGAAATACTTAAGCCGCTT
>JANNXB010000405.1:0-8241 GCA_031409355.1 Betaproteobacteria bacterium
GCTTCATACACGCAGGAAAGTGCTCAAAACAGGAGGCGGCGCCGGCGTGCTGGCATTGCTGTTTGCCGCCGGCATCGTCAGGCCGGGTGAAATCCTGGCGCAAAGCGGATTTCCGGCCGCGTTTACGATGAAGACCGTGCCCGAAGCAATGCGCGCCCTGGGCGCGCAGAGCCCGGCGGTGTCGGGCGCGAGCCAGATCAAGGCGCCCGAGATCGCGGAGAACGGCGCCGTGGTGCCGATCGCCGTCGAAAGCAAGTTGCCGGGGACCGAATCCATCACCCTGCTGATCGAGAAGAATCCGCAGCCGCTGGCGGCGAGCTTCAATATTCCGTCGGGCACGGAAGCCAATGTTTCGACCCGGGTGAAGATCGGCGAAAGCTCGGACGTCTATGCGCTGGTCAAGGCGGACGGCAAATTCTACATGGCGAAGAAGGAAATCAAGATCACGCTCGGCGGCTGCGGCGGCTGAGCGAAACCAGGAATACGGGAGAAACCAGATGGCAGATCCGATGAGAATCCGCGTCGCCGAGAAGGACGGCATGGTGAACGTGAAAGTCCTGATGAGCCACGAGATGGAGACCGGCCAGCGCAAGGACAGCTCCGGCAAGATCGTGCCGGCGCATTTCATCAGCAAAGTCACGGCGACGCATCAGGGCAAGACGGTGCTCTCGGCGAATTGGGGGCCGGCGGTGGCCAAGAATCCGTTCCTCGAGTTCAACTTCAAGGGTGGGAAGAAAGGCGACAAGGTCGCCGTCACCTGGGAAGACAACAAAGGCGAGACCCGCACCGACGAGACGACCATCAACTAGGAGGCAAGCGTGACGATCCATTGGAGGATGGCCGCCACAGTGCTGGCGGCGGGAGCGGCGCTCGGGGCTTCGGCCCAGAGCAGCCCGGAGGCGGAAATCGCCAAGTACCGGGAGGCGCTCGCCGCGGGGAACCCGGCGGAACTGTGGGAAGCGCGCGGCGAAGCGCTTTGGAAACAGAAGCGTGGCCCGAAGAACGCCTCGCTGGAGGCCTGCGACCTCGGCAAGGGCGCGGGCGTGGTGAAGGGCGCGTATGCCGAGATGCCGCGCCATTTCGCCGACGCGGATCGCGTCATGGACCTGGAAACGCGGCTCGTGCACTGCATGACCACGCTGCAGGGGACGCGCTTCGAGGAAGCGACCAAGCGCGTTTTCGGTGCCGGCACCAATCGTTCGGACCTGGAATCCCTCACCGCCTGGATCACCTCCGAATCGAGGGGCGTGACGATGAACGTTCCCCGGAGCCACGCGAAGGAGCGGGAGGCGTACCAGCTGGGCGAGAAGATGTTCTATTTCCGCGGCGGGCCGCACGACTTCGCCTGCGCCACCTGCCACAGCGAGAACGGCAAGCGCATCCGCCTGCAGGACCTGCCAAACCTCACCGAGAAGGCCGGCGCGCAGCTCGCCTACACGACCTGGCCGGCATATCGCGTATCGCAGGGCGAGTTGCGTACCTTCCAGTGGCGGCTCTACGACTGCTTCCGCCAGCAGCGTTTCCCCGAGCTCAAGTTCGCGTCTGACGCTTCGGTGGCGCTCACCGCGTTCCTGGCGCGCAATGCCAACGGCGCCGCTTTCAACGCGCCGGCCATCAAGCGCTAAAGGATTCATGATGAAAACCAGAATGCGTGTGATTGCGGCGGCTGCAACCCTTGCCGCTATCGCGGCGGGCTGCGCCAGCATGAGCGACCAGGAAGCGTCGCAAAAGGCGCTGGCGGTCATGAAAACCTCCTTCGGCGAGCGCGGCCAAGCCAAGCTCGACCGGCTGGACCAGGACGAGGCCCAGAAGCTCTGCAGCAAGCCGCCCACGGCCGAACTCCCCAAGGCAGTCGCCGAGCGGATCGAGAAAACGAATTTCGATTCCATCAAGTACCCCGCCGACGGCAAGCTGATGGGCGACTGGAAGAGCGGCGAGCGCATCGCGCAGACCGGCGTGGGAAAGCAGTTCTCCGACGATCCGAAAGTCCCTTCCGGCGCCAACTGCTATGCCTGCCACCAGATCTCCAAGGCGGAGATCTCCTACGGCACCATCGGGGTGAGCCTCTACAACTACGGCAAGCTGCGCGGCACCAGCGAAGCGATCCAGCGCTATACCTACGGCAAGGTCTACAACTCGCAGGCGTTCACCGCCTGTTCCAACATGCCGCGCTTCGGGCACAACGCCATCCTCACGGAACAGCAGATGAAGGATGTGACCGCCCTCCTGCTCGATCCCAACTCGCCCGTAAATCAGTGAGGCGACGGGAGTTCCTGGGCGCCCTGGCCGCGGCGGCCGCGTTGGGCGCCCCGCTGCGCGCGCCTCGCGCGCAGGCAGCGCGAGCGCTCTACGACCTGCCGCCCTTCGGCAATGTAAGCCTCCTGCACTTCACCGACTGCCATGCGCAGCTGCTGCCGACGCATTTCCGCGAACCCAGCGCCAATATCGGAGTCGGCAGCGCGGTGGGACGCTCGCCCCACCTGGTGGGCGAGCACCTCTTGAGGCACGCGGGCATTCCTGCTGGCAGCGCCGAGGCGCACGCCCTGACCTTCCTCGATTTCGAAGCCGCGGCGCGCCGCTACGGCAAGCTGGGCGGCTTCGCGCATCTCGCCACGCTCGTCAAGCGAGTGCGGGCCGCGCGCCCAGGCGCGCTGCTGCTCGATGGCGGCGATACCTGGCAGGGATCGGCAACCGCGCTGTGGACGCGCGGCCAGGACATGATCGAGGCGCAAAAGCAGCTGGGCGTGGACATCATGACCGCGCACTGGGAGTTCACCTACGGCGAAAAGCGGGTGCAGGAGGCGGTAAAAGGCCTCGCGCCGATCGAGTTCCTGGCGCAGAACGTGAAGACCGCGGACTTCAACGACCCGGTGTTCAAGCCGTACGTGATGCGGGAGATGAACGGTGTGCCGTTCGCGATCATCGGCCAGGCTTTCCCCTACACGCCGATCGCCAACCCGCGTCATTTTGTCGCCGACTGGACCTTCGGCATCCAAGAGGCCGAGCTGCAGAAGATCGTCGACGAGGTCCGCGCCAAGGGCGCGCGCGCCGTGGTGCTGCTGTCGCACAACGGCATGGACGTGGATGTGAAGCTCGCCAGCCGCGTGCGCGGCATCGACGCCATCCTCGGCGGGCATACGCATGACGGAGTGCCGGTGCCCCTCATCGTCGCCAACCCGGGGGGCAAAACCGTCGTCGCGAACTCGGGCTCCAACGGCAAGTTTCTCTCTGTTCTCGACCTGGAAGTAAAAAGCACGGGCGTCTCGGACTTCCGCTACCGGCTGTTGCCTGTGTTCTCCAATCTCCTGTCGCCCGATCCGGCGATGCAGGCGCTAATAGAGCGCGTGCGCGCCCCTTACAAGGCGAAGCTGGAGGAGCCGCTCGCGATCACCGAGGGCCTGCTCTACCGCCGCGGCAACTTCAACGGCAGCTTCGATCAGTTGATCATCGATGCGCTGATGAGCGTGAAGGACGCCGAAATCGCCTTCTCGCCCGGCTTCCGCTGGGGCACGACGCTGCTGCCCGGCCAGGCGATCCAGCGCGAACATTTGATGGACCAGACCGCGATCACGTATCCGAACGTGACGCTGAACGAAATCAGCGGCGCGGACATCAAGGCGATCCTGGAGGACGTCTGCGACAACCTGTTCAACCCGGATCCCTACCTGCAGCAGGGCGGCGACATGGTGCGCGTGGGCGGCATGACCTACACCTGCGAACCAGGCGCAAAGATGGGCGCCAGGATTACCGAAATGAGAATGGGCGGCAAGCCGATCGATCCCGGCAGGCGCTACAAGGTCGCCGGCTGGGCGCCGGTCGCCGAAGTGGCGGCGGGCGAACCGGTCTGGGACGTGGTCGAGCGCTACCTGAAGGACAGGAAAACGATTGCCCCGCGCGCGCCAAACGTGCCCCGGCTCATCGGCATGGAACGCAATCCGGGCCTCTCGTGAGGTCGCTCTGCGCTCTGGCGCTGTGCTTTGCACTCCCGGCGATCGCGTTGCAGCCGATCCGGGTATCGGACAGCGTCTATTTCATCCGCGGCGAGGCCGGCGTACCCTCGGCCGCGAATCGCGGCCATACCTCGAACGCGGGTTTCGCGATCACGAGCGAAGGCGTGGTGGTGTTCGATGCGCTCGGCACGCCGGTGCTCGGCAAGGAACTCCTCGAAGCGATTCGCCGGATCACGCAGGCGCCGATCCGGCGCGTGATCGTGAGCCATTACCATGCCGACCACTTCTACGGTCTACCGCCGTTCAAGGACCTCGGCGCCGAAGTCTGGGCGCACCGCGCCGCCAGAACGTATCCCGGTTCTGCTGCGGCGAAATCACGCCTCGCCGAGCGGCGCCAGTCGCTCGCGCCCTGGGTCGGCGCGGACATGCGCCTGGTTGCCGCCGACCGCTGGCTGGAGAACGAGGTTTCATTCAAGCTCGGCGGCCTCACGTTTCGCGTCTTTCCCGTCGGCCCGGCGCACACGCCCGAGGACCTCGCGATGGCGGTAGAAGAGGAGAACGTGCTGTTCGTCGGCGATCTGATGTTCGCCGGGCGCGTGCCGTTCGTCGGCGACGCCGACAGCAAGTCGTGGATCACGGCGATCGACCGGATCGTCCAGTTCAATCCGCGAATTCTGATCGGCGGCCACGGCGACGCGTCGCGCGACGCCGCCGCGGACCTGGCGCTCACGCGCGACTACCTCGTCTACCTGAGGGACAGGATGGGCGCGGCGGCCTCGGATCTCGAAGACTTCGAAGTTGCCTACGCGAAAACCGACTGGTCGCGCTTCGCGCACCTGCCGGCATTCGAGGCGGCAAATCGGAGAAACGCGTACAACACGTACATTCGCATCCAAGGAGGAGACAAATGAACAAGCTCATGGGAATTCTGGCGGCATTCGCGATCACCGGCTGCGCCGGGACAGGGGGTTCACTTACCAACCCGATCGGTCCCGACAAAGTGGTCTATCACCTGGGCGAAGGCCTGCCCCAGGCAACCAATGGCCTGCGCAATATCCGCAATCACCTGGAGGTGAACCCGAAGGCGCAAATCGTCGTCGTGGCCCACGCACAGGGCGTTGACTACCTGATGAAGGGCAAAAAGGACGCCAACGGCAATCCCTACGAGGCGATCGTGCAAGACCTGAAGAGGCAGGGGGTGCGCTTCGACGTGTGCCAGATCACGCTGCGCAACCGCAAGCTCACGCAGGACCAGTTCATCGAAGAATCGACCTGGGTGCCCTCAGGTGTCGCGGAAATCACACGCTTGCAGCAGCGCGAGGGATTTTCCTACCTGCGCCCTTAGGCCGCGCTCAGCTTGCGCTCCCCGGGCGCGGCACGTTCCTCGGCGACCATGCGCGCCAGCGTGCGGCGGAAGTGCACGAGCGGCGCGTCGGCGACGATCGCGTTCATCTGGAAGGCCGGATCCGCCTCGAGCATCCGCTGCTGCGCCTCGATGATCGCCTTGTCCTCCATGAAACCGTCCACCATGCTGTGATACAGCGACAATGCGACATTCGAATCCTGCAGGTCGTAGTCGTGCAGGTAGTCCCAGAAGAAGTGCGTGCTGCGCGAGGTCTCCGGCGTGAAGAACTGGCAGTTGCGATACTGCTTCGCGCCCGTGAAATTGCCCTTCTCCGCGCCCGACCCTGCCGGCGAGAACAGGGTTTCCATGAAGAAAATGCCCGGCACATGCATGCGGGCGATGTTGCGGCGGTCCACCTCACCGTGGTCTCGCACGACCTTCCTGTGGAACGGCGGCTGCGGCGCGTTCATGTGCCAGCGCTCGACGCGAAAACCGTCGTCCAGCCGCTCGATCGCCGCAGGTTTGGACTTGAAGGCGTATTCCTCGGAGCCGCCCAGCGTCTTGGCATGCACGAAAGCGAGGTGCGCGAAATCCGAAAGGTTGTCCACGATCAGCAGGTAGTTGGCGTCGTAGTGCAGGTAGCCGGGGTGCCCGCGCCAGCCCGGATCGCGCAGGTACGGGAAATCGAGGATCTTCGCCGGATCCGCCAGCGCCGCATCGCCCATCCAGATCCAGACCAGGTGGTCGCGCTCGACCACCGGGTAGCCGCGCACGCCGAGCTTGGGCGGGATGTTGTCCTGCCCGGGAATCTGCACGCACTTGCCCGTCGCGTCGAACTTGAGCCCGTGGTACATGCAGCGCAGGCAATCGCCCTCGCGCCGGCCCATCGAGAGCTTGGCGCCGCGATGGCAGCAGCGGTCGTCCAGCGCCACCGACTGGCCGCTCTCGCCCTTGTACAGGACGACGGGCTTGTCGAGGATGGTGCGCGCGAGCAGCTTGCCGTCGATCAACTCGTGATCCCAGGCCGCGACGTACCAGCAGTTAACGAGGAAGGCTTCGGTGGGCGAAGCCTGGTGGAACGAATCCTTCGGCGCGGCCATTGGCGGCCTCCTGCGGCGTGACCAGACCGCAGTCTACCTCGCTCGTCGCCGCGTTGACGCGATACACTCGCGGCTATGCAACCAAAGATCGTGGCGCAGATGCAAAAACCTGTGAGAAAACTCAGGCCGGTCGTCAGTCCGGTGGAATGGACGCCGGCGGAATCGGCCGAGCTTTACGGGATCCGCAACTGGGGCTCCGGCTACTTCGACATCAACGAGCACGGCAACGTCACCGTGAGCGTGCCAGCCAACGGCGCGCGCGTGGCGGTAAGCATGATGGACCTCATTGCCGGCATGCAGCAGCGGGGCTTGCAGATGCCGGCGCTCCTGAGGCTCGACAACCTCCTCGAGGCGCAGATCGGGCTGCTAAACGATACCTTCAACAAGGCGATTCAGACGCTGGGCTACGAGGCGCAATACCACGGGGTATTCCCGATCAAGGTCAACCAGCAGTGCGCGGTGATCGAGGAGATCGCGCGGGTCGGGGCGCGCTACGGCCACGGCCTGGAGTGCGGCAGCAAGGCCGAACTGCTGATCGCGCTCGCCTATCTCGAGCCTGGCAGGGGCTACATCATCTGCAACGGCTACAAGGACGAGGAATTCATCGATCTGGCGCTTCAATCGCTGCGCCTGGGGTTCAAATGCTTCTTCGTGATAGAGACGCCGACCGAGCTGCCGATCATCCTCGAAGCAAGCAAGCGCCTCGGCGTGCGGCCGATGCTGGGCATCCGCGTCAAGCTCTCCGCCAAGGTCGAAGGACACTGGAACGAGTCCAGCGGGGACCGCAGCATTTTCGGCCTGACCACGGCGCAGATCGTCGAGCTGATCGACGATCTGCGCGAGCACGAGTTGCTGGATTGCCTGCAGCTGCTGCACTACCACCTCGGCTCGCAGATTCCGAACATCCGCGACATCCGCGGCGGCGTGCTTGAGGCCTGCCGCTACTACGTGGCGCTAAAGCAGGAGGGGGCGGCGATGGGCTTCCTCGACCTGGGCGGCGGCCTCGGCGTTGACTACGACGGCTCCCAGACCAACTCCAACTACAGCAAGAACTACTCGCTGGACGAGTATTGTTCGGATGTCATCGAGACCATCATGTCCGCGCTAAAGGGAACCAAGGTCGCGCACCCCGTGCTGATCACCGAGTCGGGCCGCGCGACGGTGGCCTATTCCTCGATCCTGCTATTCAACATTCTCGATGTCACCAGCTACGAGCCCGGGGACGCCGCGCCGGTGGTGCCGGAGGACGAGCACGAACTGGTAAAGAACCTGCACGAAGTGCTGGGTGGGGTGAGTATCAAGAACGCCAAGGAGGCCTACAACGACGCGATGTTCTACCGCCAGGAAATCCGCGACCTCTTCCGCCGCGGCCAGATCCGGCTGCGCTCGCTGTCGCTGGCCGAGAACATCTTCCTGCACATCGTGTGGGGCATCCTCGGCGCATTGCAGAAGGCGAAGCGCGTGCCGGCAGGGTTCGACGACCTGGAAGAGTCGCTGGCCGACATCTACTACGGCAATTTCTCCGTGTTCCAGTCGCTGCCGGATGTGTGGGCGATCGAGCAGGTGTTTCCGGTCATGCCGCTGCACCGTCATTGCGAAAAGCCTACCAGGCAGGCCATCATCGCTGACATCACCTGCGACTCCGACGGCAAGATCGACCGCTTCATCGAGTCGGGCGGCCTGCGGCGCACGCTGCCGGTGCACCCCCTGGTCGAGAACCAGCCGTACTACTTCGGCGTCTTCCTGGTGGGCGCCTACCAGGAAACCCTTGGCGACCTTCATAACCTCATGGGCGACACGAATGTCGCGAGCGTGCGCATCCGCGACGATGGCGGCTTCGAGTTCG
>JANNXB010000406.1:0-3839 GCA_031409355.1 Betaproteobacteria bacterium
ATGCAGGAGCGCGCGTTCTAGCGCGGCGCGCGAATGGCGCCTGAGCGCCGCTTTCATCGGACCCTGGCGCTCGCCCCAGACGCGGTTCTCGCGCAGCAGCTGGTCGATCGCGCGGCCGGCTTCGATGCCCTGCTGGATGCGCGCGATCGCGCGCAACTCCTCGGACAGCGCCCACACGACGAATACCGGCGATTCGCCTTCGCTGCGCAGGCCGTCCAGCACGCGCACGTAGCGCGCCATGTCGCCCGCAAACAAGGCCGCGGAACAATCGTGGGCGTCGTAGCGGGCGACGTTCGCGACCGCATCGCTCACCTGCTCGGCGAAAAGCTCGCCCTTGGGCAGCAGGAGCCCGAGCTTCTGGATTTCCTGGTATGCGGCCAGCAGGTTGCCTTCGACGCGATCGGCGAGGTATCCGAGCGCCTCCGGCGAGGCGCGCTGGCCCTGCCGCGCGAGGCGCGCGCCGATCCAGTCCGGCAGGCGCGCGCGATCCACCGGATAGACGTCGACGACCACGCCGGCGCCGGCGAGCGCGAGGAACCAGCGCGAGTTCTGCTCGTCCTTGCGCAGGCGCGGCAGGCTGACCAGGGTGACGTTCTCCTTGCCGAGGCGCTCGCAATAGGCATGAATCGCGGCGGCGCCCTGCGTGCCGGGTTTGCCCGTGGGGATGCGCAGTTCGATGATCTTGCGGCCGCCGAACAGCGACCGGCTAGCGCCCGCCTGCGTCAGTTCGCTCCAGTCGAAGCCGCGCTCGACGCTAAGCACTTCGCGCTCGTCGCAACCTTGCTTGCGCGCAGCGGCCCGGATCGCGTCAGCCGCTTCCAGCGCGAGCAGCGGCTCGTCGCCATGAACGACGTAAACGCTGGCGAGGGCGGGTGAGGAACGCGCCAGCGCGTTGGAAAGCTGGGACTCGAGCTGCTCGGCGCGCAGCTGCATTTATTACTGCAGGACGGGCTTCGCCGGCTGCGCCGCGGCAAGGCGCCGCATCACCATCTGCACCATGTCGAACTGCATGTCGCGGTAGAGCAGCTGTTCCTCGGTTTCCTTCGCCAGCACGTCGGAATCGTTGAAGCTGACGTCGCGCTTCAGCTGCACCCTGCTCGAGGGAAGGAATTCCCCGCCCTTGCCGTCGTGCACCCGGAATGCGACGTTGTAGCGCAGCTGGAATTCGCGCACCCGCCCGGTCGCGGCGAGCGACAGGATGTGCTTCTCGCGAGTCTCCTCGGAGAATTCGAGCACCGCCTCGGCCTTCTTCGGGTCGTCCACCACCGCGGTGCGCGTGCCGGACTGGATGTTGCGCTTCAGGTCCAGCGCGATGCCGCCGGTCGTGTTCGGGATGTAGAGGGTATCGAAGGGCAGGTCCGCGGTGCCGCGCAACTGGAAGCCGCAGCCGGCGAGAACCAGAACGAACAAGAATGTGAGGGCAGCGCGCATCAGACGACGATATTGATCAGACGGCCGGGAACGATGACGATCCTGCGAATAGTCTTGCCGTCAATGTACTTGTTTGCCGCCTGAATTGCCATTTCTTCCATGGTTTTCTGAACAGCAGCTTGAGGCACTTTCAAGGTCCCCCTCGTCTTTCCGTTGACCTGCACAACATACTCCACTTCGTCCTGTACGAGGGCCGCCGGGTCGGGCTCCGGCCAGGGCGCCGTCATCACGTCCTCGCCAAAACCAAGTTCCCGCCACAGCGCATGGCAGACGTGCGGCGTGATCGGCGAGAGCAGGCGGACCAGGATGGACAGGCCTTCCTTCGCGGCGGGGTCGCCGGCCGGGAGGCGCTCGATCGCGTTCAGGATCTTCATGCAGGCGGAGGCGACGGTGTTGAACTGGTGCTTCTGCAGGTCGTAGTTCGCCTGCTTCAGCACCGCGTGGATTTCGTGGCGGCTGTTCTTGTTTTCGCTTTTGGATTCAGAAATGCTCTTGAATTTGAAACAGAAACTCCAAAGCCGTTTCAAGAACCGGAACGAACCTTCCACGCCTTCGTCCGACCACTCCAGGGTGTGGGTCGGCGGCGAGGCGAAGATGATGAACAGGCGCGCGGTGTCGGCGCCGTATTTCTCGATCAGCTGCTGGGGATCGACGCCGTTGTTGCGCGACTTGGACATGGTGCCGATGCCGTCGAAAACCACCTCGGCGCCGTCCTTCTTCTTCGCCGAGAGGATCTTCCCCTTTGCGTCGCGCTCCAGCACCACCTCCGAAGGATGGACCCATTCGCGCCGGCCCTCGGGCGTGTCGCGGTAGTAGGTCTCAGCCAGCACCATGCCCTGCGTCAGGAGGTTGGTGAAGGGCTCGGAGACCTGCAGCAGGCCCTCGTCGCGCATGGCGCGCATGAAGAAGCGCGAGTAGAGCAGGTGCAGGATGGCGTGCTCGATGCCGCCGATGTACTGGTCCACGGCCATCCAGTATTTCGCGCGCTCGTCCACCATCGCCTTGTCCTGGCCGGGGCAGGCGAAGCGCGCGAAGTACCAGGACGAATCGACGAACGTGTCCATGGTGTCGGTTTCGCGCTTCGCCGGCTTGCCGCAGGAGGGACAGGAGGTCTCGTAGAACGCCGGCATCTTCGCCAGCGGATTGCCGGTGCCATCGGGCACCAGGTCCTCGGGAAGTTTCACCGGCAGCTGGTCGTCGGGCACCGGCACGTCGCCGCAGGAAGCGCAGTGCACGATCGGAATCGGGCAGCCCCAGTAGCGCTGGCGCGAGATGCCCCAGTCGCGCAGGCGCCACTGCACCTGCTTCTCGCCGAGGCTCTTCGACTTGAGGTCCGCGGCGATGGCGTCCACCGATTGCTGGAAGTCGAGGCCGTCGTATTTGCCTGAGTTGATGCACTTGCCGTGGTCGGTGTACGAATCCTGCCACTCGTTCGCGGAGAAGCCCGCGACGTCGATGACCTGCGGAATCGCGAGACCGTACTTCAGCGCGAAGGCGAAGTCTCGTTCGTCGTGCGCGGGCACGCCCATCACCGCGCCTTCGCCGTAGGTCATCAGCACGTAGTTGCCGACCCAGACCGTAACTTCCTCGCCGGAGATCGGGTGCGTGCAGAACATGCCGGTCGGCATGCCTTTCTTCTCGATTTGCGCGAGTTCCGCTTCCACCACGGTGCCGCGCTTGCATTCCTCCACGAATTTTTTTACTTCAGGATTTTTTTCAGCAGCCCAGGCCGCGATCGGATGTTCGGCCGCCACAGCGCAAAAGGTCGTCCCCATCAGGGTATCGGCGCGCGTCGTGAAGACCCAGAGGATCTTCTTCTGATTCTCCAGGGAGTATTCAAAACCGATTCTTACTCCTTCGGATCTGCCGATCCAGTTCTTCTGCATCAGCTTGACCTGCTCCGGCCAGCCGTTCAGGCCGTCAAGGGCGCCCAGCAACTCCTCCGCATACTTGGTGATGCGGAAGAAATACATCGGGATCTCGCGCTTTTCCACCGGCGCGCCGGTGCGCCAGCCGCGGCCCTCGATCACCTGCTCGTTGGCGAGCACCGTCTGGTCCACCGGATCCCAGTTGACGATGCCGGTCTTCTTGTAGGCGAGGCCCTTGCGGAACAGGCGGGTGAAGAGCCACTGGTTCCACTTGTAGTAATCCGGGTTGCAGGTCGCCAGCTCGCGCGTCCAGTCGAGCGCGAAACCGAGGCCCTGCAGCTGCTTCTTCATGTACGCGATGTTGTCGCGGGTCCATTTCGCGGGCGGCACCTTGTTCGCCATCGCCGCGTTCTCGGCCGGCAGGCCGAACGCGTCCCAGCCCATCGGCTGCAGCACGTTCCTGCCGCGCATGCGGTAGTGCCGCGTCAGCACGTCGCCGATCGTGTAATTTCGCACATGCCCCATGTGCAGCTTGCCCGA
>JANNXB010000407.1:0-38802 GCA_031409355.1 Betaproteobacteria bacterium
CTCCATAGATATCGGCTGGCCAGGACCCGTCAATCCCTGGCCCGTTCCAAATTAGGGGCGATGCTGTGCTTCGACCAGCACAACATCCGCTATATCTCTTCCACCGTCATTGGCGAGTGGGCGCGGGACAAGCTGATCCGCTATTGCCTGCTCACCGGCACCGGCGATCCCTGGGTCTGGGATTTCGGTTCGGCGGCGCGGCACCATAAGTTGTATTGCCCGTGGCTCAAGGAAGACCACGTGCGCGCGGGCAATCCGGGGATGCGCGGCGCGATCGGGCCGTCGGTCGGCCTGTTCGAGGCGGCGGCGAAGGAGATCAAGGACATCCTGGTGCAGGAGGGCGTGGCGGGCATGCCCCTCGGCATCGACATGTGCGAGCCGGGGTTCCTGTTTGCGCTGGAGAAGGAAGGCCTGAATATCCGCGACGGCCAGCAGATGATGCTGATGGCGCGCGAGGTGAAGAGCCATGACGAGATCACTCTGCTAAACACCGCGGCTGCGATGGTGGACGGGGTCTACCAGGACATCACCGAGGCGTTGAAGCCCGGCGTGAAGGAAAGCCAGATCGTCGGCCTCGCCTCCAAGCGCCTCTACGAGATGGGCTCGGACTGCGTCGAGGCGGTGAACGCCATCGCGGGCGAGCGCTGCAGCCCGCACCCGCACAATTTCACCGACCGCCTGATCCGCCCCGGCGACCAGGCCTACTTCGACATCATCCATTCTTTCATCGGCTACCGCACCTGCTACTACCGCACGTTTTCGGTCGGCCGCTCGACGCCGGCGCAGCGCGACGCCTACAAGAAGGCGCGCAACTGGATGGACGGCGCCATTTCGATGCTAAAGCCGGGCATCTCCACCGAAAAAGTGGCGAAGATGTTCCCCAAATGCACCGAGATCGGCTTCGAGACCGAGATGTCCGCGTTCGGCCTGAATTTCTGCCATGGTCTCGGTCTCGGTCTGCACGAGCGGCCGCTCATCTCGCGCCTGAATTCGTTCATCGAGCCCTACGAACTGAAGGCCGGCATGGTGTTCGCGGTCGAGACCTTCTGCCCGGCCAAGGACGGAGTCTCGGCGGCGCGTATCGAGGAAGAAGTCGTGCTCACGCCCGAAGGCGCCAGGATCATTTCGCTGTATCCCGCACAGGAGTTACCGGTCGCAAATGCCTACTAAAAAGCAAACCATCGGCTGGATCGGCGCGGGGCGCATGGGCTACGAAATGGCCGGACGCCTCGCCAAGGGCGGCGCCGACGTGCTGGTGTGGAACCGGACGAAAGCCAAGGCGGAGCCGCTGGCGAAGTACGGCGCCAAGGTTGCCGATGACGTCTCGGAACTCGCCTCGCGTGACATCGTGTTCTGCATGGTATCGACGTGGAAGGACGTGAAGGAGGTAGTCGAGAATCTCCTCAAAGGCAAGGCGAAGCCGAAATTGATCGTGGAGTGCTCTTCGATTTCTCTGGAAGGTTCGGCTGAACTGCGTCAAATTCTTGAAAGCAAAAAAATAAACTATTTGGCCGCACCGGTTTCAGGGAACGCCAAGGTGATCAAGGCGGGCAAGCTCACCTTTGTATGCTCGGGTCCGAAGAGCGCCTACGACGCCGCCGAGCCTCTGCTGGACCTCATCGCCGTCAATTCAAGCTACGTCGGCGAAGGCGAGCTCGCGCGCATCGTCAAGATCTGCCACAACGTGTTCCTCGGCGTGGTGACGCAATCGCTGGCCGAGATCACGGTGCTGGCGCAGAAGGCGGGGGTGCCGCGCCACGCCTTCCTCGATTTCATGAACCAGAGCGTGATGGGATCGACCTTCACGCGCTACAAGGCGCCGGCCTTTGTCAACCTGGACTTCAAAGTAACGTTTACTCCTCATCTGCTGAGGAAAGACATGGACCTGGGGCTGGACGCGGGGCGGAAGTTCGAAGTGCCGATGCCGCTGGCGAGCGCGACGCGCGACCTGATCCAATCGATGATCGGGCAGGGCTGGACCGAGCAGGATTTTGCAACGCTGCTGCTGCAACAGGCGGAGGCGTCCGGAATAAAACTGAAACCTGAGAACGTGGAGGTGGGAGATGGGCTTTCTTAAAGGCATAGTTTTTTTACTGGGAGTTTTTTCGTCCCTGTCGATACAGGCGCAAAACTTTCCGAATAAACCCGTTCGCCTGATCATCGCGTTCACGCCGGGCAGCTCGACCGACATCATCGGCCGCGTGGTCGCGGCCAAGCTGCAGGAGATGTGGGGCCAGCCGGTGCTGGCCGAGAACCGCGCCGGCGCCGGCGGCTCGATCGGCTCCAAGTACGTGGTGGACCAGCCCGCGGACGGCTATACCCTGCTCGCCAACTCCTCGGCGCACGCCGCCAATCCGGGCATCTTCGCCAAGCTGCCCTACGACACGCTGAAGGACTTCACCAATCTCGCGCTGCTGGGCGGCGGGCCGAACGTCATGATCACCGCGCCCGATTCGGGGCTCAAGTCGCTGGGCGATTTCGTCAAGGCCGCGAAGGCGAGCCCGGGCAAGCTGAATTTCGCCTCCGCCGGCATCGGCAGCGGCACGCACTTCAACATCGAGAAGCTGAAGATCGCGACCGGCACCGACGTCACGCACGTGCCGTACAAGGGCACGCCGGAGGCGATCGCCGACACCATCAGCAACCGCACCTGCTGCTACTGGGCGCCGCTGAACGCCGCGCTGCCGCACGTCAACGGCGGCAAGGCGGTGGCGCTGGCGGTATCCAGCGCCACGCGTTCCCCGCTGCTGCCCAACGTGCCGACGGTGGCCGAGCAGGGCTACGCCGGCTTTGACTACACGCTCTGGGTCGGCCTCTGGGGCCCGGCCGGCATGCCGGCCGACATCGCCGCCAGGATCAACAAGGACGTGGTTGCGGCTCTAAACAGTCCCGATACGCGCGAGCGGCTGACCAAGCTCGGCACCGTGCCGGGCAACATGTCGATGCCCGAGTTCAACGCCTTCTTGCGCAAGGAGATCGAGGACACGCAGAAGATCCTGAAGGCCGCCGGCATCAATCCGCAATAAGGAGAACAGGATGAGATGGTTTTTTGCTTTTGTTTCCCTGTTCCTTTGCATTCAGAATTCAAATGCACAAGGCTATCCATCCAAGCCCGTCCGGCTGATCATCTCCTTCACGGCGGGCAGCTCCACCGACATCGTCGCGCGCGTCGTGATGCAGAGGGTGTCGGAATACTGGGGCCAGCCCGCGGTGATCGAGAACCGCGGCGGCGCCGGCGGCTCGATCGGTTCGGCGGTGGTCGCCAAGGCGGCAGCCGACGGCTACACGCTGCTGGTCAACTCCTCGGCGCATTCGGTCAACCCGGCGATCTTCGCCAGCCTGCCTTACGACACGGTGAAGGACTTCACCGACATCGTGCCGCTGTCCATCCAGCCGAACGTGCTGGTGGTGAACGTCACCTCGCCGCACAAGACGATGATGGACCTGCTGAACGCGGCCAAGGCGAAGCCGGGCGCCATCAACTTCGGCCACGCCGGCATCGGCAGCGGCACCCACCTCAGCACCGAACGCCTGATCGCCGCCGCGGGCATCAACGTCACGCAGGTGCCGTTCAAGGGCACGCCAGAGGTCATCACCGCGCTGCTAAGCAACTCGGTGGACTGCTACTGGGCGCCAATCTCGGCAGGCCTGTCGGCGATCAAGGGCGGCAAGCTGCGCGCGCTGGCCGTCAGCACCGCGAGGCGCAATCCGTCCCTGCCCGAAGTCCCGACGCCGGCCGAGGCGGGCGTGAAGAACGCGGAATCCGCGCTCTGGTTCGGCGTGTGGGGTCCCGCCGGCCTGCCCGCGGACGTGACGCAGAAGATCTCGGCGGACGTGCGCCGGGCGCTCTCGGAGCCGGTGGTGAAGGAAAAGCTCATCGCGCTCGGCAACGACACGCTGGACATGCCTCCGGCCGAGTTCGCGAAATTCGTGCGCGACGAGATCGATACCTACCAGCGCGTGATCAAGGCCGCGGGCATCAAGCCGCAGTAAAGGCAGGCCGCCGGCATCAAGCCGCAATAGATTGGAACTTGATCTCCTGATCGTCGGAGCCGGTTTCGCCGGCCTCTGTATGCTGCACAAGGCCCGCCGGGCAGGCCTGTCGGCGCGGGTTCTGGAAGCCGGCGCCGGCGTCGGCGGCACTTGGTACTTCAACCGCTATCCGGGCGCGCGCGTAGACATCCAGAGCATGGAGTACTCGTTCGGCTTCTCCGACGACCTGCAGCAGGAATGGCGCTGGACCGAGCGCTACGCCGCGCAGCCCGAGCTGCTGCGCTACGCCAATCATGTGGCGGACCGCTTCGGCCTGCGCGACGGCATCCAGCTGAACACCCGCATGACCGGCGCCGCGTTCGACGAGCGTTCGCGGCGCTGGCAGGTGACCGCGGAGAGCGGCGAAACCTGGTCGGTGCGGTTCCTGGTGATGGCGAGCGGGCCATTGTCTTCGCCCAGCACGCCGGATTTCCCGGGCCTCGCCGAGTTCGCCGGGCCCGTCTACCACACGGCCCGCTGGCCGGCGGAGAAGATCGATTTCACCGGGCTGCGCGTGGGCCTGGTCGGTACGGGGTCATCCGGAGTGCAGGCCATTACGGCGATCGCGCGCGAATGCGGCGAGTTGACGGTGTTCCAGCGCACCGCCGCCTACGCGGTGCCGGCCCACAACGGCCATCTGGACCCGGGCTTCGAAGCGCGCGTGAAATCCGACTACCAGGGCTTCCGCGCCCGCAACCGGAGGATGCAGGGCGGCTTCGGTTCGGAGCTCCCGCCCAACCCCGTCTCGGCGCTGGCGGCCGGGCCCGCCGAGCGCGAGGCGATGTTCGAGGCGCGCTGGCGCATCGGCGGCTTCGGATTTCTCGGCGCGTTCAACGACCTGCTGCTGGACGAGCGCGCCAACGCGCTGGCGGCGGAGTTCGTGCGCGGCAAGATCCGCTCGATCGTGCGCGACCCGGAAACCGCGCGCCTGCTGTCGCCGAAACAAACCATCGGCTGCAAGCGCCTGTGTGTCGATACCGGCTACTACGAGACCTACAACCGGCCCAACGTGCGGCTGGTGGACATCGCTATACAGCCGATCGAGCGCATCACGCCCGCGGGCCTGCTCGCCGGCGGGCGCGAATACGCGTTCGACGCGCTGGTGCTCGCCACCGGCTTCGACGCCATGACCGGGACACTGATGCGCCTCGACCTGCGCGGCCGCGGCGGCCTGACGATGCGGGAGAAGTGGGCCGCCGGGCCGCTCAACTACCTGGGCCTCCTCATCGAGGGTTTCCCGAACCTCTTCAACGTCGCCGGGCCGGGCAGCACCTCGGCCTTCACCAACGTCATGGTCTCCATCGAGCACCACGTCAACTGGATCGCGGATTGCATTTTGTTCTTGAACAACACTGGAAGAGAAACCATTGAAGCAACCCGTGAGGCGGAAGCTGCCTGGGTCGAGCACGTTTACACGGTCGCGAAGCGCACCGTCTACCTGACCTGCAACTCCTGGTACCTGGGCGCGAACATCCCGGGCAAGCCGCGGGTGTTCATGCCGCTGTTCGGGTTCCCGGCCTACGCGGCGAAGTGCGCCGAAGTCGCCGGGCGCGGCTACGAAGGCTGCCTGCTTTCCTAGTTCCTAGGACGATGGGACTTTCTTCAGGTCCGACAGCCATGCCGTCGCGTTGCCGTCGGACGGTGCGCGCCAGTCGCCGCGCGGCGAAAGAGAGCCGCCGGAGCCCACCTTGGGGCCGTTGGGCAGGGCGCTGCGCTTGAACTGGCTGGTCTGGAAGAAGCGCCGCAGGAACACTTCCAGCCAGCGGCGGATTTCCCCCAGCTTGTACTTGCCCTGCCAGGCGTGCGCGGCGAGGAACGCCACCTTCGACGGAGTGTAGCCGAAGCGCAGCGTGTAGTAGAGGAAGAAGTCCTGGAGCTCATACGGCCCGATCACGTCTTCCGTCTTCTGATTTGGTTTTAATTCTGGAGAAATTTCAGTAGCAAGAACGCGAAGGAGCGCTTTATTCACCGCTTCGCCGAACTGGCCCGACTTCGCCACCCAGCCGATCAGGTATTGCACCAGGGTCTTCGGCACGCTGACGTTGACGTTGTAATGCGACATATGGTCTCCAACGCCATAGGTTGCCCAGCCCAGCGCCAGCTCCGACAGGTCGCCGGTGCCCACCACCAGGCCGCCGTGGTGGTTGGCGAGGCGGAACAGGTGGCTGGTGCGCTCCCCCGCCTGTACGTTCTCGAAGGCGATGTCGTACTGCTTGCGGCCCTTGGCGTAGGGATGGCCCAGGTCCTTGAACATCTGCATGCACGAGGGGCGGATGTCGATTTCCTCCGGGCTGGCGTCCACGGCGCGCATCAGCTGCCAGGCGGTGGAGCGGGTGCGAGTGGAAGTCGCGAAACCGGGCATGGTGTAGGCGAGGATGTTGCCCCTCGGCAGGCCCAGCTCGTCCATCACGCGTGTGCTTACGAGCAGCGCCTGGGTCGAGTCCAGCCCGCCCGAGATGCCGATGACGAGCTTTTTCGTCCCGGTGGCGCGCATGCGCGTGGCGAGGCCCGCGACCTGGATGCGGTAGACCTCCTCGCAGCGCGCGTCGCGCGTTGCAGGGTCCGAAGGCACGTAGGGGAACCTGGGGATTTGCCTTTCGAGGGGAATTTTTCCGGCAGGAATATCCAATGAAAAATCCACCATCCTGAACTTCCCCACTTCTCCTGCATGCCGCCGCGCGGACTCCCCGAACGAGTTCTGGCGCATGCGGTCGGCCTCGAGGCGCTCCAGGTCCAGGTCGGCATAGGTCAGCTGCGCGCGGGTGGCGAAGCGCTCGGACTCCGCCAGCAGCGAGCCGTTCTCGAAGGCCATGGCGTGGCCGTCCCAGGCGAGGTCGGTGGTGGACTCGCCCGCGCCCGCCGCGCTGTAGAGGTAGGCGGCGATGCAGCGCGCCGACTGGTTGGCGGCGAGGTCCCTGCGGTACTGGTGCTTGCCGACGACCACGTTGGAGGCCGACAGGTTGGCGATTACCGTGGCGCCGGCGAGCGCGGCATACGAGGAGGGCGGCGCCGGCACCCACAGGTCCTCGCAGATCTCGGCGAAGAGCCTGAGCCTCGGGTTTTCTTGCAGCCTGAAAATCAGGGGCCCGAACGGCACGGCCCGGCCATCGAAAAAAATATCCTTCACCCCGTCCCCGCCCGGCGTGAATTGCCGCAATTCGTAGAACTCGCGGTAGTTGGGCAGGTAGGTCTTGGGCACAAGCCCGAGCAGTTCGCCGCGGCAGATGAGCGCCGCACAGTTGTAGAGCAGGCCGTCGGCGACCAGCGGCAGGCCGACGAAGGCGGCGATCGGCAGATTCTTCGAGCGTGCGAGCAGCCAGACGAGCGCCTCCTCGGTCGCGCGCAGCAGCGCCTGCTGGTGGAACAGGTCCTCGCAGCTGTAGGCGGAGAGCCCGAGCTCCGGGAACACCGCGACGATCGCCTTCTTCTTCGCCGCCTCGCGCATCAGCGCCAGCGTCGCCCCGGCGTTCGCCATCGGGTCGCCGATGCGCACCAGCGGCGTGGCGAGGGCGACGCGCGCGAAGCCGTGCCGGTAGAGGTTGAAAAAGTCGTCGTTTCGAGCCATGCAGCCTATTTTACGCCTGTTGTACTATGGTGTATAAAGCCATATATGTTCGAAGAGAGATGCCTGCTGCCCGACGACTTCGTCCTGGAAGCAAAGGTCCTGGATGGCATGGATTTTTTTCTTTTGCTCAGGAAGGGAAAAACCATCCTGGTCGAGTACAGCAATGCGAGCGGCCATGAATTCAAGTCGGTGGAAAAACTCCGCTACGACTTCGAGCGCGATGTCGAAGACGCTCTACGTCAGGGTTAGCAGCGGGGAAAACCCGCGCGCCGACGCTCTCGACCGCTTCGAGGCCGCCTGGCACCTGGCGACTGGCCGCAAGCCGCCCGCGCCGCTCGCGCTGCTGTCCTTCGCCGACCTGCCCCTGCTGATGAAAAACATCTCGCCCGCCCGCTGGGAGCTGCTACAGCGCCTGAAGAAGGCGGGGCCGCTGACGATTTTCGCGCTGGCGAAGCTGCTGGAGCGCGACTACAAGAACGTGCACACGGATGTTTCGCGTCTTCTCGAATTGAATCTTCTCGAAAAAAACCAGGAAGGACAGGTCAGCGTGCCCTGGCAAGCGGTCCGGGCCGAGCTGAAATTATAGCCAGCCGGCCTTGCGGAATTTCAGGAACAGCACCACGTCGATGCCCACCATCATGAACAGGGCGAGCGGGTAGCCCCAGAGCCATTTCAGCTCCGGCATGTGCTCGAAGTTCATGCCGTAGACGCCGGCGATCATGGTCGGCACCGCGACGAGGGCGGCGTACGCGGCCAGGCGCTTGGTCACCTCGCTCTCGCCGATGGTGATCATGGCGAGGTTCACCTGCAGCGCCGTGTTCACCGTGTCGCGCAGGGAGTCGAGCGACTGGTTCACGCGCACCAGGTGGTCGTAGACGTCGCGGAAGTATTCCCCCAGGCCTGAACACACCGCCGGCACGCGGCCGCCGTAGAGCTTGCCCACCGAGTCCATCAGCGGCCCGGTGGCGTGCTTTAGCGTGGTGACCTTCTGCTTGACGTAGTACAGCGCCTCGATGTTGGCGCGCGGCGAGGTGTTGGCGAAAATGCGTTCCTCGATCGCCTCGAGCTCGGTTTCGATCGCGTCCAGCACCGGGAAATAGCGGTCCACCACCGCGTCCATCAGGGCGTAGAGCACGTAGCCCGAACCGTGGCGCAGCAGTTCGGGCTCCCGCTCGCAGCGTGAGCGCACCCCGAGAAAGCCCTGTTCGGTGCGGTTGCGGACCGACAGCACGAAGTTCGGTCCGGTGAAGATGTTCACTTCGCCGACATGGAGCTCTTCGCCCGCTTTCTCCACCACGTGCAGGACGGTGAAGATTTCGCTGCCGTACTCCTCGATCTTGGGCCGCTGGTGGCCGTGGCGCGCGTCTTCGAGCGACAGTTCGTGCAAGTCGAACTGCTTGCCCATCTCGTCGAGTTCGGCGTCTGACGCATCGCGCAGCGCCACCCAGACGAAACATCCCGGTTTTGCCAGGTAGTCGTGGATCTCGCTTTGCGCGATGTCGGCGAGCTTTTTGCCGTCCTGGTAGACGACGCAGTTGACCAGCATTGATAATCATAATCTGAATCCGCGAAGTTAAAATAGGCCATGACCAAGATCAGCAGGCGGGCCGAGTCCCTCGGCACCGAGAACGCCTTCGTGGTGCTCGCCGAAGTCAACGCGCTGGCGCGCCAGGGCAAGGACATCATCAGCTTCTGCATCGGCCAGCCCGATTTCCCGGCGCCGCTGCACGTGCAGGAAGCCGGCATCCGCGCCATCCGCGAGGGCAAGCACGGCTACACGCCCTCGGCCGGCATCGATCCGCTGCGCGAAGCGGCGGCGAAATACATGGCGGGGATGCGCGGCGGGCTGCCAATCCGGCCCGAGGACGTGGTCATCGGCGCGGGCGCAAAACCCTTCATCGCCTACGCCATCCTCTCGACCACCGACCACGGCGCGGGCGACGAGGTGATCTACCCGAACCCGGGTTTCCCGATCTATGAATCCCAGATCGTCGCCAGCGGCGCGAAGCCGGTGCCGATTCATCTGCATGAGTCGAAGGACTTCGCCTTTGATCTCGATGACCTGAATCGACTGGTCAACCCGAAGACGAAGCTCCTGATCCTGAATTACCCGCACAACCCGACCGGCGGCTCGCTCACCCGGAAGGAGCTGGAAGGGATCGCGGAAATCCTGAAAAAGCACCCGCAGGTCTGGGTCTACGCGGACGAGATCTACTCGCGCCTCGACTACTCCGGGAAGTTTTTCTCGATCGCCCAGGTGCCGGGCATGTACGAGCGCACCATCATTTCCGATGGCGCCTCGAAAACCTGGGCCATGACCGGCTGGCGCATCGGCTTCGCCTCGAACCCCGTGCTCGCGCCGGTGCTGACGCGCTGGATCACCAACACCGACTCCTGCGCCTCGCAGATCTCGCAGTGGGCCGCGGTCGAGGCGATCAACGGACCGCAGGACGACGCCGAGATGATGAAGAAGAGTTTTCTCGAGCGCAGGAATCTGATCGTCCGCTTGCTGAATGACGTCCCCGGAGTGAAGTGCAGGACCCCTGGCGGAGCGTTTTATGCCTGGCCGAACGTCACCGAGGCCTGCCGCATGATCGGCGCGGCCGATTCGGAGGAGTTCCGCAAGCGCCTGCTGCACGAGGCGGGCGTGGCCCTGCTCGCCGACATCCATTTCGGCGCGCGCGTGCCGGGCGAAGGCCAACATGTGCGCTTCTCGTACGCCGCCTCGAACGAGGCGATCGAGAAGGGCGTGGCGCGCATGGCCGACTTCATCCGGAGGAACACCCGGAAGGTTGCCTGATGACTCTCTGGCGGCCCAGCGTCACGGTCGCGGCGGTGATCGAGCGCGACGGCAAGTTCCTGCTGGTCGAAGAGCTGCAGGACGGGCGGCGCGTGTTCAACCAGCCGGCGGGTCATCTCGACCCGGAGGAGACGCTGATTGCGGCCTGCTCGCGCGAAGTGCTCGAGGAAACGGCGCACCGCTTCGTGCCGGACGCGCTGGTCGGCATCTACCGCTGGTACTACCAGCCCGCGGACGTCACCTTCCTGCGCTTCTGTTTTTCGGGAAACGTGCTTGGCGTTGCGGATTCGCCGCTGGACAAGGAAATTCTCGGAATTCATTGGTTGAATGCAAAAGAATTGAAAGACAGAGTCCAGCAGCACCGCTCGCCTCTCGTCCAGCAATGCGTGGACGACTACCTGGCCGGCTGCAATTTCCCCCTCACGGTGCTTTCCAGATCCTATGGGTGAAAGAATCGTCGTCGGCATGTCGGGCGGGGTGGACTCCGCAGTTGCCGCGCTGCTTCTAAAGCGCGAGGGCTACGACGTGGTCGGCCTGTTCATGAAGAACTGGGAAGACGACGACAACGACGAGTACTGCTCGACGCGCGAGGACCTGGTCGACGCGGCGGCGGCGGCCGACGTGATCGGCATCGAGCTGGAGGCGGTGAATTTCTCCGCCGAGTACAAGGACCGGGTGTTCGCCGAGTTCCTGCGCGAATACCAGGCCGGGCGCACGCCCAACCCGGACGTGCTGTGCAACGCCGAGATCAAGTTCAAGGCCTTCCTCGACCACGCCATCGACCTGGGCGCGACGCGCATAGCGACTGGTCATTACGCCAGGGTTTTACAAAATAAAGATTTATTCGAGCTGCATCGCGGCCTCGATCCATCGAAGGACCAGAGCTATTTCCTGCACCGGCTGAACCAGTCGCAGCTTTCGCGGGTGCTTTTTCCCCTCGGGGAACTGAAAAAGACCCAAGTGCGGGCGCTCGCGGCCGAGGCGCGCCTGCCGAACCACGCGAAGAAGGATTCGACCGGCATCTGCTTCATCGGCGAGCGGCCGTTCCGCGAATTCCTCAACCGCTACCTGCCGCGCGAGCCCGGGCCGATCATGACGCCCGAAGGCACGCGCATCGGCACCCACATCGGCCTCGCGTTCTACACCATCGGCCAGCGCAAGGGCATCGGCATCGGGGGACTATCTGGCGGGCCGGGGAATCCCTGGTATGTGGCGCGGAAGGACCTCGGCGCCAACGCGCTCATCGTCGTGCAGGGCCACGACCACGCGCTGTTGATGCGCAATTCGCTGCGGGCGCAGGACGCAAGCTGGACCGTGGGCGCGCCGGCGGAGGGCGCCACGCAGTCGGCCAAGACGCGCTACCGGCAGGCCGATTCCGCCTGCATCGTGACGCGCTCGGACGAGGAAGGGATCGCGCTGGAATTCGCCCAGCCGCAGTGGGCGGTGACACCCGGCCAGTCGGTGGTGCTCTACGAGGGCGCGGTGTGCCTGGGCGGGGCAGTCATTAGCTAAATACAGGGACAGACCACGTTTTTCCGCAAAAACGGAAAAACGTGGTCTGTCCCTAGGCCTTCGGTGGAGCGGTGTCGGCGAAGGCCGGCCGTTCCATCAGCTTCTGGTAGAAGCGGTCGAGGTTTGGATAGTCCGCGCGCCAGTCGACGCCGCCGGGCTTGCGGAATTCCACCCATCCGAGGCAGCAGCCCACCGCGATGTCGCCCAGCGAGTAGCGCTCGCCATGGCACCAGGGCCTGTCGCCCACGTCAGCGGCGATCATCGCCAGGCCGCGCTTCAGCTTGCCGACCTGTTTGTCCGTCCAGGCCTTGCTTTGCTCTTTCTTCGGGCGCAGCGATTCGTAGCGGATCAGCAGACCCGCATCCAGCGTGCCGTCGGCGAGCGCTTCCCAGCGGCGCACCGCCACCCGATCGCGGTTGTCGTCGGGAATCAGGCGGGCAAGCGGCGACACGCCGTCCAGGAACTCGACGATGACGCGCGAATCGAAGAGGGCGGCGCCGTCGTCCAGCACCAGCGTGGGAACCTTGCCCAGCGGATTGATGGCGTTTACCGCGTTCTCCGGCGCCAGCACGTCGGCCACCTCGAATTCGCATTCGATCTTCTTCTCCGCAAGGACGATGCGAACCTTGCGGGTATAGGGGCTTGGAGCCGAACCGAGTAGTTTCATGGAGGCGCGAATTATATAATACGAAGCAATGGCCTCCCCGCTGTCCGCATTGTCTGCACTCAGCGCGCTGTCGCCGCTAGACGGCCGGTACGCGAAATCCGCCGATCCCCTCAGGCCGTTCTTCAGCGAACACGCGCTCATCCGCTACCGCGTGCGCGTCGAGCTGGTCTGGCTCATGGCGCTGGCCGCAGAACCGGCGATCGCCGAGCTAAAGCCGTTCTCGCGCAAGACCGTGGCCTCGCTAAACGAGCTGGTGGCGAAGTTCAGTGAAGCCGATTCAGGACAGATCAAGGCGATCGAAGCCGAGACCAACCACGACGTCAAGGCGATCGAGTACTGGCTCAAGGCGCGGCTGGGGAAGAACCGCGAGGTGCAGGGTGCCCTCGAATTCATCCACTTCGCCGCCACCTCGGAAGACATCAACAACCTGTCCTACGCGCTGATGCTCGCCGAGTCGCGCGAAGGCGCGATGCTGCCGAAGCTGGACGAAGTCATCGCCGTGCTGCAAGAGGGTGCCCACCGGCACGCGGGCCTCGCCATGCTGTCGCGCACCCACGGCCAGCCGGCTTCGCCGACCACGCTCGGCAAGGAGCTCGCCAATTTCGTGCAACGCCTGCGGCGTGCCCGCGCGCGCGTCGCCGCGGTGCCGCTGCTCGCGAAAATGAATGGTGCGACGGGCAACTACCATGCGCACGCCGTCGCCTATCCGGATTTCGACTGGGAGCGCTTCTGCCAGCGCTTCGTGCAGGGCCTCGGGCTGGAATTCAATCCCTACACCACGCAGATCGAGCCGCACGATTCGTATGCCGAGCTGTTCGACGCCTATGCGGCGGCCAACACCGTCCTGCTGGACCTCGACCGCGACCTGTGGGGCTACATCTCGCTGGGCTATTTCCGGCAGAAGATGAAGCAGGGCGAGGTGGGCTCCTCGACCATGCCGCACAAGGTCAATCCGATCGATTTCGAGAATTCCGAGGGCAACATCGGCGTGTCCAGCGCCCTGCTGCGCCACCTCGCGGACAAGCTGCCGGTGTCGCGCTGGCAGCGCGACCTGTCGGATTCCACCGCGCTCAGGAACGCCGGCGTCGCGCTCGGCCACGCCCTGCTCGCCTACGCCTCCTGCCTGCGCGGCCTGGCCAAGCTGGAAGCGGATCCGCGCCGCATCGCCGCGGACCTGGATGCCAACTGGGAAGTGCTCACCGAGGCGGTGCAGCAGGTGATGCGCAGGCACGGCGTCGCCGGGGCCTACGAGAAGCTCAAGGCGCTGTCGCGCGGCAAGAAGCTCGACCGCGCGCAGCTGGCCGCCTTCATCCGCACGCTGCCGATTCCCGCGCCTGAGAAAAAGCGGCTGCTGGCCCTGACCCCCGCGACCTACACCGGCCTCGCTGCCCGGCTCGCCAAGCGCATCTGAGCCGCGGATGAGCTACGCCGCGACGATTTTCCTGTCTTCATTCCTGCTGTTCCTCGTGCAGCCGCTGATCGCGCGCCAGATCCTGCCGTGGTTCGGCGGCACGGCGGCGGTCTGGACCACCTGCATGCTGTTCTTCCAAACGCTGCTGCTCGCGGGCTACGCCTACGCGCACGCCACCAACGCGATGCTGCGGCCGCGCACGCAGGCGGTGCTGCACTCCGTGCTGCTCGCCGCCGCCCTCGCGCTGCTGCCGATCGCGCCGGGCGAATCATGGAAACCCGGCGGCACGGAGGAACCGATCACCCGGATCCTGCTGGTCCTGACGGCCACCGTGGGGCTGCCGTACCTGCTGCTCGCTTCCACCAGCCCGCTGCTGCAGGCCTGGTTCACGCGCGCGCGGCCCGGCGTGGACCCCTACCGCCTGTTCGCGGTGTCGAACCTCGCTTCGCTGCTGGCGCTGATCGGCTATCCGCTGCTGGTCGAGCCGTTCCTCGGCAACCGTGAGCAGGTGGTCTGGTGGTCCGCATTGTTCGCGGTGTTCGCCGTGCTGTGCGCCGTACTGGCGTGGTCCGCTTCTTCGGAACAAAAGAAAGTAGAAATAAAGGAAGAAAACATTCTTCCACCACGCCGCGCCGACTACCTGCTGTGGCTCGCGCTCTCGGCGGCCGGCTCGGTCATGCTGCTGGCGGTGACCAACCACGTGACGCAGAACGTGGCGGCGATCCCGCTGCTGTGGCTCGCGCCGCTGACGCTGTACCTGCTCACCTTCATCCTCGCGTTCGAGGGAGGATTGCTGGGATTCAACCTGTACCGGGTCGAGATCTTCTGGTCGGTGGTCCTGGTCTGGCTGGGCGGCATGGCCTGGCTGCTGGTGGATTCCAGGTACCAGTTCGACCTCTGGATCCAGATCGGCATGTACCTCTCGGGCCTCTTTGTCGCCTGCATGTTCTGCCACGGCGAGCTCTACCGCGTGCGCCCTGCGGCGCGCCACCTGACGGCCTTCTACCTCACCATCTCGGCCGGCGGCGCGCTCGGCGGCCTGCTGATCGCGGTCGTGGCGCCGCTCGCCTTCAACGCCCACTATGAACTTGGCCTCTCGCTGATTGCGCTCGCGCTGCTGGCGGCGGTGCGTTTCGCGCCGGTCAATGCGATCGCCCGCTGGGCCAGCCTGGCGGTGCTGCTCGGGGTGGCCGGCAGCGCGGCCTACGACGGCTCGCGCTTCCAGAAGGACGTGCTGGTCTCGGAACGCAATTTCTACGGCGTGATCCGTGTGAAGGAATACGGCGCCTTGGGCAGCAACTACCACCTGCGCCGGCTGGTGCACGGCGTGATCATGCACGGCGAGCAGGACATGACCGAGGCCGGGCGGCGCAAGCCGACCACCTACTACCAGCCCAGCTCGGGCATCGGCGCCGCCCTGGCGGCGAAGCAGGAGAAGGGCGCGCTGCGCGTCGGCGTCATCGGCCTGGGCACGGGGACGCTGGCCGCCTACGGGCGCAAGGGCGACAGCTTCCGCTTCTACGACATCAATCCGCAGGTGATCGCGATCGCGCGCTCCCAGTTCACCTTCCTTCCGGACAGCGAGGCCGCCATCGAGCTGGCGCTGGGCGATGCGCGCCTCAACCTCGAGCGCGAGGCGCCGCAGGGATTCGACGTGCTCGCGGTGGACGCCTTCTCGAGCGACGCGATCCCGGTCCACCTGATCACGAAGGAGGCGCTGGGCGTCTACCTGCGGCACATGAAGCCCGACGGCATCGTCGCGTTCCACGTCTCCAACCGGTTCTTGAGCCTCGTCCCGGTGGTCGCGCGGCTCGCCAAGGAGCACGGCGTGCATGTGGTGCTGGTGTCCGACAGGGGCAAGGACGGCGACGACGACCACACCACCACGGATTGGGTGCTGGTGTCGCGCGACCCGAAGGCGCTGGAGGCGCCGGCGATCAAGGCAGCCTCGCCCGAGGCGCCGGAGGAAAAAGAAAGCTGGCGCACCTGGACGGACGACTACTCCAACCTTGTGCAGATCCTCAGGTAGGTACCGCCACGCCTGCTTTGGGTGTTAGGCTGCACGGGGCTGACAGCAAGGATCAGGCGATGCAAAAGACCAGGAACGAAGGCGAGCGCAAGTCGGATGTCGATCGTACGGTAAAGCTGACCTGGAAAGAGGTTTCGGAGGCGGAGTTGCGCGCGGCCCTCGCCAGCGCGAAGGGCGGATCAGATCCGGCCGCGGCAATGAAACTGATCGAGTATTTCTACCGGCGGATCCACGACAACCTGCCGTACGACCAGACGATCCTGTTCGAGTATCTGGACCACGCTCTGGGCGGGATCGTGGAGGGTCGAGCGGCAGACAGCGCGTTCGGGCTCGAGCGGCGGTCCGTGAAGGAATAGGCGTCCGATGACGCGAATCACGACCGGCCGGGCGGTAGACGACATACTGAAGGGCAAGACTGTCCTGGTGGCCGACGACACCGCGGTGGTTCGCATGCTTGTCGCCGACACGCTCGGCTCGAGCGGCGTGCGAATCCTCGAGGCCGATTGCGGCGCGCGCGCGCTCGAGCTGGCGGGCGAAAACCTGGTGGATGCATTCCTGCTTGACATCCGGATGCCGGACATGAACGGCATTGAGCTGTGCCGCACGATAAGGGGGATCGAACGCTACGGGGGCGCGCCGATCATGTTCATCACCGCCATGGATCAAAGGGACGTTCTGCAGTGGGCGCTTGAGGCCGGATGCGACGATTTCATGCAAAAGCCGATCGACGCCATGGTGCTGAGAAAGCGGCTCGGCAACCTGTTGCAGAAGGCCATTTATGTTACGCAGATCGAACTGATGAGCCTGTCGCTGCAGCGCTATGTTTCACCGCGCACCGAGGAAATGGCCAGGATCTATGCAATGACCGGCCTGCTGCCGGGACCCAGGCAGCAGGAAGTATGCGTGCTGTTCTCCGATGCCCGCGGCTTCACGGAAATGAGCCAGCAGGTGGACCCCGAATTGCTGTTCCGAATGCTGAGCGAGCACCTGGCGGCGCAGGTGGATCTCGTCTACAACCACGCCGGATACATCGACAAGTTCGCCGGCGACGGAATCATGGCGGTGTTTGACGGTGACAATATGGCGCAGCGCGCCTGCAGATGCGCCCTCGATATCATGGACATGTCCAGGGAAAATGCCGCGCGCACCGGATCGAAGATCAACCGACTTGGTATCGGCATTCACATGGGACTCGCGATCGTCGGGAACCTGGGCTCGCAGAACCATCTCGACTACACGCTTATCGGCGACACGGTGAACCTGGCAACCCGGCTTTGCGGCATCGCCAACGAATCCATCATCGCCTCGCAGGCGGTTTTCGACGCGCTGGCCGGCGTGCCCGAACCGAGATTCGGCGGGAAGAGGCCGGTGGCGATACGCGGCTACCGGGATCCGGTGATCGTCTATGAACTCGCGCAACGGACGGGTCCGGCTGGATAGCGCTTGGCCGGGCGGCGTCTCGGCCAGGGCGCGGTTTTACCGGGCGGTCCCGCCCTGCGGCAGGCGCTCGATCCGCTTGACCAGCGTCCTGAGCAGCGCACGGTCGAATTGCACCTGGCACGCCGCGGAGGCGCGGCGCAGCGACCCGGCCGTGATTTCGAGCAGCACGACGGGCGAGGCGCTGGTCATGGTCGTTTCGCGCGGCGCCTCCCGTTCCTCGAAATACAGGATGTCGCCGAAAAGCTGGCCCTCGCCGAGGGTTTCGAGCGACACGCCGCCTCGGCTGACGACGACGTCGCCCGCCGCGATGATGAAAAAACCCCGGCAGGCCTCGCCCTCGCGAATTACCGTCATTCCCTCGCGCAGCCGGTGCCAGACTCCGATGCGCAGCGCCTCCCAGATTTCGACGTCGCCGAATTCCTGGAACAGCGGCAGCTGGCACAACACGCTGAACCGTTCCGCTTCCGACTGGTCCTGGTCGGGAAGCTTGAGTTTGCCGAACAGACCTTCGAGTTCCGCGGCAAACTCGCGCCATTCCGCATAGCGCTCCTCGCGGTTCTTGGCGAGCGCGCGCATCACGATGCGATCGAGTTCCGGCGGCAGATCCGGTCGGGCAAGCGAGGGCAGCGCCGGATCGATCTGCAGGATCTGGTACAGCAGGCTTTCGCGGCTCGAGCCGTGAAACGGAGGCCGGCCGGTCAGCAGCTGGTACATCACCGCGCCCAGTGAATAAATGTCGGTCTGGTGGCTGAGGCGCCTGTCCTCGATCTGCTCCGGCGACATATACAGGGGCGAGCCGACGCCGGAAAGAAGCGTGTGCGCCGCGGCGACATATTGCGCGGCGCCGAAGTCACTGATCTTCAGCTCATCGTTCTTGCAAAGCAGCAGGTTGGCCGGCTTGATGTCGCAATGAATCACGCCCTGCTGATGCGCGTGGTTCAGTGCGAGCGAGGCCATGAACATGAGTTCGACCACCCGGTCGATCGGTAGCAGATTGTCGTAGCGGCAGTACGTCTCGAGTGTGCCGCCGTCCGCGTACTCCATGACGATGTAGTTCTCATTGCCCTCGCTGACCGCGTCATGAATTGCGACGATATGCGGGTGCTGCAGCTTTCCCGTAAGGGCGGCTTCGGTCAGGAACGCGCTCTGAGCCTGCTGCCGCTCCACTTCGCCCGCGACCAGGCTGGTCTGCATGACCTTGATCGCAACCTGCTGCGAGCGGAACATGTCGAAGGCCAGGTATACGCAGCTGGTCGCACCTTGCCCGAGCAAACGGCTTACGGGATACTTGCCAATGCTCCGGGGTATCGCCTCGGTCATGTAATCAAGGTGCGGTGTTGTCCGACGTTGCAGTTGCGGATATTTTGGTCTAAAAAGCACATGTAGCGTTAGATAGTTACGCCAAGGAGACGCAGTGGACCTCATTGCACACTTTCAGGGAGCTCGGAACCTGGTTTTCATTCAAGCCGGGGTCCCTTTGTTCAGCGAGGGCGAGCCTGGGAATGCCATGTACGTACTCATGGAAGGTTCGGCAGTGGTCGTTGTGGCGGGTCACGCTATCGAGGTTGCCGTGCCGGGGGCTTTGCTTGGTGAAATGGCTTTGGTCGATTCATCCGTCAGAAGTGCTACGGCAATAGCGCGCACAAATTGCCGCCTTTTGCCAATCAACCGCGCGCATTTCGATCTGCTGGTACGCGAATCTCCCGAATTCGCGAGGCACGTCATGACGGTAATGGCCGGCCGATTGCGGAGCATGAACCAAAGACTTCTGGCAGCTGTATATAACGACCCGACGATCCGGAACATTCTGCGGCGCAATACTGCCGCAACCGTCGAGCAAATGGGCAATTAGCCCAGCCCGATCCCCGATGTTCTAGACGACCGCGCCCTCGTTCTTTTCCTCCGCGCCTTCCTTTTTCGTCGGGCGCACGAACTGGGCTCGATCCACCCCGAGCCACATCACCAGCGGGCTGGCGACCAGCACGGACGAGTAGATCCCGAAGCAGATGCCGATGGTGAGCGCGAGCGCGAAGTAGTGCAGCGCCGGGCCGCCGAAGAGCAGCATGGTGGTGACCATCATCTGGTGCAGCCGTGGGTGATGATGGTGCGCGAAATGACGCCGGTGATCGCGCTGTCGATGACTTCCGGCACCGTGGCCTTCCGCATCTTGCGGAAGTTCTCCCGCACCCGGTCGAACACCACCACCGATTCGTTCACCGAGTAGCCGAGCACCGCGAGCACCGCGGCCAGCACCGGCAGCGAAAATTCCCACTGGAACAGGGCGAAGAAGCCCAGGATGATCACCACGTCGTGCAGGTTGGCGATGATCGCGGCCAGGCCGAAGCGCCACTCAAAGCGGATCCAGAGGTAGAACACGATGCCCACCGCGGTGACGAGGAGCGCGAGCGCGCCGTGCTCGGCGAGCTCGTCGCCGACCTGCGGGCCGACGAACTCGATGCGGCGCACCTCGGCCGTGGCGTCCTGCACCTTTAGCAGCCCCGTGACTTTCTGCGACAGGTCGGCGGTGGACTGGCCCTTCTCGACCGGCAGGCGGATCAGCACGTCGCGCGAGGAGCCGAAGTTCTGCACCTCGCCCTTCAGGCCGGCCTTGTCCAGCGTCTCGCGGATCGCCTCGACGTTCGCGGCCTCCTTGTAGTTGACCTCCACCAGCGTGCCGCCGGTGAACTCGACCGAGAAATGCAGTCCCTTGTAGGCGAGGAAGAACACCGCGAGGAAGAAGGTGACCAGCGAGATGATGTTGAACAGCAGCGCATGCCGCATGAACGGAATGACGCGGCGGATCTTGAATAACTCCATCTGCTCAGTTTCCTCTCACGTCATTTCCAGGCGGTATCGCCGATCGCCAGGTGCGCGACCTTGCGCCGGTGCCCGTAGGCGAGGTTGACGATCGCGCGCGACACCACGACCGAGGAGAAGATCGAGGTCAGGATGCCGAGGCAGTGCACCACCGCGAAGCCGCGCACGGGACCTGAGCCGAAGATGAGCAGCGACAGGCCCGCGATCAGCGTGGTGACGTTGGAGTCGAGAATCGTGCCCCAGGCGCGCTCGTAGCCGGCGGAAATCGCGGCCTGCGGCGACTGCCCGGCGCGCACCTCCTCGCGGATGCGCTCGTTGATCAGCACGTTGGCGTCGATCGCCATGCCCAGGGTAAGCGCGATCGCCGCGATGCCGGGCAGGGTAAGCGTCGCCTGCAGCAGCGACAGCAATGCCACGAGAAACAGCAGGTTGACGCCGAGGGCGATCGAGGAGAACACGCCGAACAGGGTGTAGTACGCGCTCATGAAGAGCACGATCGCGACAAAGCCCCACTTGGTGGCATTGAAGCCCTTGTCGATGTTCTCCTTGCCGAGCGACGGGCCGACGGTGCGCTCCTCGATGATCTCCATCGGCGCCGCGAGCGAACCGGCGCGGATCAGCAGCGACAGGTCGCTGGTCTCGGCCGGGGTGAAGCTGCCGGTGATCTGGAAGCGGGAGCCGAATTCGCCCTGGATGGTGGCCACCGAGACCGCCTCGCCCTTGCCCTTCTCGATGAGGACGATCGCCATCAGCTTCTTCATGTTCTCGCGCGTCGCCTGGCGCATGATGCGGCCCGCCGACTCGTTCAGCTCGACCGCGACCGCCGGGCGCTGGTCCTGGTCGAAGGTCGCCTGCGCGCCGACGAACTGGTCGCCGGTCACCAGCACCTGCTTGCGGGTCGGCACGTTGCCGACGCTGCCGTCGCGCCTGCGCTCCGGGAAGACATCGACATTGAAGTTGCTGCCCGAGCGCATCGCGTCCTCGTCCACGAGGCGCACTTCGAGGGTGGCGGTGCGGCCGAGGATGTCCTTCGCCTTGGTGGTGTCCGTCACGCCGGGCAGCTGCACCACGATGCGGTCCGCGCCTTGCTGCTGGATCACGGGCTCGGCCACGCCGAGCTGGTTCACGCGCCGGTTCAGGGTGACGATGTTCTGCTTGATCGCCATGTCCTGTTCGTTCTTTAGCGCCTCGGGCCTGAGCGTCGCGACCAGCAGCTGGTCCTGGCCGTCGTCGCGCCGGGCAAGGACCAGCACCGGCAGCGCCTCGTTCACCGTCTGGGCCGCCTTGTCGCGAGTCTCGGCGTCGCGGAAGCGCATGCGCAGCGTCTGGCCTTCGCGCGAGATGCCGGCATGGCGCAGGTTCTTGTCGCGCAGGAGCGTGCGGATCTCGCCCACGTAGGCATCCAGGCGCTTGGTGATCGCCGCCTGCATGTCCACCTGCAGCAGGAAATGCACGCCGCCGCGCAGGTCGAGGCCGAGGTACATCGGCAGCGCGTGCACCGCGGTGAGCCAGTTGGGCGAGGAGGAAAGCAGGTTCAGCGCCACGAAGTAGTCGGGATTCTGCGGATCGGCATTGAGCGTCTTGTCGATCAGGTCTTTCGCTTTCAGCTGGGTGTCGCCGTCCGCGAAGCGCAGGCGCACGCCGTTCGGGTCGAGCAGGATGCCGGTCGAAGGGATGCCGGCCGCCTTCAGGGCGACTTCGACGCGCGCGAGAACGGCGGCGTCCACCTTGACGGTGGTCTTGCCGCTCGAGACCTGCACCGCCGGCGACTCGCCGAAGAAATTCGGCAGCGTGAAAAGGAAGGCGAGCGCGATCGTGAGGCCGATCAGCGCGTATTTCCAGGTCGGATAGCGGTTCACTGCGAGGGTTCTGCGATCGGGTTCGGTTCTGCTACTTGATGCTCTTGATCGTACCCTTGGGCAGCAGCGTCTGGACCGCCGGCCGCTGCACCATGATCATGGTCCCGGCTGCGATCTCCAGCGTCGCGTACTGGTCGCCAAGTTCGACGATCTTGCCCAGCAATCCGCCGACGGCGACGACCTCGTCGCCCTTTTGCAGCGCATCGATCATCGCCTTGTGCTCCTTGGCGCGCTTCATCTGCGGCCGGATCATCAGGAAATACAGCAGCACGAACATCAGGATGATGGGCAAAAAGCTCATCAGACCGTCGCTGCCGCCGAGAGCCGGGGTTTGCGCGAAAGCAGGGGAAATCAGCACGAAATACCTCGTTAAAAAAGCCGGAAAAGCTTGAAATTATAGCAGCTTGCGTTGCGCCAGGAGGCGCGCCGCAGTGTCCGCAAGGCCTCCGCCCACGATCGCTTCGCGCAGCTCCTGCATCAGCTGCAGGTAGTAGTACAGGTTGTGGATCGTGTTCAGGCGCGCGCCGAGGATCTCGTTGGCGCGCTGCAGGTGGTGCAGGTAGGCGCGGCTGAAGTTGCGGCAGCAATAACAGCCGCAGGCCTCGTCCAGCGGCCGCGTATCGTCGCGGTGCCTGGCGTTGCGGATCTTGACGTCGCCCGAACGCGTGAAGAGCCAGCCGTTCCTCGCGTTGCGCGTCGGCAGCACGCAGTCGAACATGTCCACGCCCGCGAGCACCGCCTCGATCAGGTCCTCGGGCGTGCCCATGCCCATCAGGTACCTGGGCTTGTCGGCGGGCATGTCTTTCAGGGTGTGGTTCATGATCCGTGAGCGTTCGGCCGCCGGCTCACCCACCGCGAGACCGCCGATGGCATAGCCGTCGAAGCCGATTTTCCCGAGGCTTTCCAGTGAAGCGTCCCTGAGGGGCTCAAAAGTGCTTCCCTGGACAATGCCGAATAGCGCGTTCGCATTGCCTTCGTGCGCCCGCTTCGAGCGCTCCGCCCAGCGCATGCTCAGCTCCATGGAAACGCGGGCCTGTTCTTCCGTGGCCGGGTAGGGCGTGCACTCGTCGAACACCATGACGATGTCCGAGTTGAGCGCCTTCTGGATGCGCATCGACTCCTCGGGCGTCAGCAGCAGCTTGTCGCCGTTGACGGGAGACGCAAAGCGCACGCCTTCCTCGCTTATCTTTGTTTCAAGACTGAACACCTGAAAGCCGCCGGAATCCGTCAGGAGCGGCCGCTTCCAGCCCATGAAGCCGTGCAGGCCGCCGTGCTTTTCAATGACCTCCGTGCCCGGCCGCAGCCAGAGGTGAAAGGTATTGCCGAGGACGATCTGCGCGCCCAGGCCCTCCAGTTCCTCCGGCGACATCGCCTTGACCGTGCCGTAGGTGCCCACCGGCATGAACACGGGCGTATCGACCTCGCCGTGGGAGAGCGTCAGTTTGCCGCACCGTGCGGCGCCGTCCCGATGCGAAACGCTGAACTTCACGGGGCTCTTTCGATCAGCATCGCGTCGCCGTAGGAGAAGAACCGGTAGCTCTCGCGGATCGCGTGGGCGTAGGCCTGCTTCATGTTGTCCATGCCGGCGAACGCGGCCACCAGCATCAGCAGGCTCGATTTCGGCAGGTGGAAGTTGGTGAGCAGCCGGTCGACGACGCGAAACTGGAAGCCGGGATAAATGAAAAGGCCGGTTTCGCCGGCTTGCATTCCGGTTGCGGCTGCACTCTCCAGCGCCCGCAGCGAGGTGGTGCCGACGGCCAGCACCCGCCGCCCGGCGATCGCAGCGGCGGTCGATGGCGGCACCTCATAGCGCTCGCGGTGCATGCGGTGGTCCTCGATGGTCTCGGCGCGTACCGGCTGGAAGGTGCCCGCACCCACGTGCAGCGTCACCATGGCCACTTTTGTCCCATTGTCCTGGATCGCCTTCAGGATGGTCCGATCGAAGTGCAGTCCCGCGGTAGGCGCCGCGACGGCCCCGGGGCGCTCGGCGAAGACGGTCTGGTATCTCTCCGCGTCCTCGGGGCCGGGAGTATGGGTGATATACGGCGGCAACGGCAGTCTGCCGCAGCGCTCGAGCACTGCGGCTACCGGTTCGGAGAAACGCACGCGAAAGAGATCCTCCTCGCGCCCCATGACTTGCGCGGCCGCGCCATCGCCGATGATGAGGCGCGTCCCGGCCGCCGGCGCGTGGGACGCGCGGATCAGGCCGAGCGCCTCGCGCTCACCGACGATGCGCTCGACGAACAGCTCGATCTTTCCGCCACTCGCCTTGCTGCCGGAGAGCCTGGCCTTGATGACGCGGGTGTCGTTCAACACCATGGTGTCGCGCGAATCCAGCAGCCCGGGCAGGTCGGCGAAGGCGAGGTCCCGCAGCGCGCCCGTCCTGCCGTCCAGGTGCAGCAGGCGGCTCGCGCTGCGTTCGCTCGCCGGACGCTGGGCGATGAGCCGCGGCGGCAGGTCGTAGTCGAAATCGGCGAGCTTCATCCGGCCCATTATAGAATTGCCCCCCCACAGGAGCACGGGTACGGTTGCCCCGTGCTGCGCCGGAATGGTGGAATTGGTAGACGCAGCGGACTCAAAATCCGCCGACAGCGATGTCATGAGAGTTCGAGTCTCTCTTCCGGCACCAGTAGAATGCACTCTGATGACGACTAACCGGGCAGGGCTGCATTGCCACATCAAGCGTTGACGCCTTGGCGGACGCCCTGACACCGGCCGACGAACTCGCGCGCCAAGCGAGCGAGCGGTTGCGCCTCGCGCTTGGCGCGAGCGGCGCCTGCATCTGGGACTACGACCTCGTCACCGGGTGCGTCTACCTTTCCGAGGGCTGGGCCGCGCTGACCGGCACGCCGGCGGGCGAGACGCATACTACGTTCGAGGCGCTGCTCGCTCAGGTTCATCCTGAGGACCTGGCCGCCGCCAAGGGGGTGTACCTGGAGGTGCTCAAGGGACAGCGCGAGGCGTACGCCGTAGAGCACCGCGTGCGCACCGGCGCGGGGGAATGGCGCTGGATCCTGTCGCGCGGCAAGCTCATCGAACGCGGCGCCGACGGCCGCGCGCGGCGACTGGGCGGCATCAACGTCGACATCCAGAGCCGCAAGGCCGCGGAGCTGGCGCTCGCCGACAGCGAGGCGCGCTACCGCAGCCTTACCGCGCTGTCGCAGCACACGTACTGGGAAACCGACACGGCGCACCGGCTTGCCGGCGCCGGGGACACGTCGGTGAACGTCGGCGCGCTGACCCTGGCGCAGCAGATCGGCAAGGCGTTCTGGGATTTTCCAGCCACCCTGCCGGACGAGGCGGGGTGGCGCGCGTTGCAGCTGAAGTTCGAGCGGCGCGAGCCGTTCCGTCACTTCGAGGTTTCGCGCCGGACCAGCGGCGGCGGCGAACGGCACCACGTGCTCTCGGGCGAGCCGCGCTTCGACCAGGGCGGCCGCTTCCTCGGCTACCGGGGCTTCAGCCGCGACGTCACCGACCGCGTGATCGAGGTGCGGCGCGCGCGCGACGCCTACGAGCAGCTGCGCGCGGCGATCGAGAACCTGGACGAGGTCGTCGCGCTGACCGACGCCGACGACCGCTTCGTCATGGTCAACCGCGCCTTCCTCGCGATGAGCGGCGTGATCGCGGAATTCGCGCAGCCCGGCTGGACCTATGAGCAATACCTGCGCGCGGGCATGGCCGCCGGCAACATCGTCGGCGCCATCGGGCGCGAGGAGGAATGGATCCAGGAGCGCATGGCCCTGCGCCGCAACGCGACCCAGCAGATGGAACTGCAGCTCGCGGGCGGCCAGTGGCTGCTGATGCGCGACCAGCGGCTGGCGAACGGCGGCACGATCACCTGGGGCCTGGATATTTCCGACCGCAAGCGCGCCGAGGCAGCGCTCGCCACGAGCGAAGAGCATTTCCGCGCCGTCTTCGAGCGCTCGAACGCGGGCATCGCGATGTGGGCGGTCGACGGCCTGTACATCGCGGCGAACACGGCGTACTGCGATTTCGTCGGCTATGCGATCGACGAGCTCATCGGCAAGGTGCACGCCGGCGAACTGCGCCTGCCCGGCGACAACGAGGGCTTCGACCTAACCGGGCGCATGGTGCGTGGCGAGGTCGCGTTCACCTCGCGCGACCGGCGCTATCGCCGGCGCGACGGCAGCGACGTCTGGGGCCGCACCACGGTCGCGGCGGTGCCGGGCAACGATGGCATGCCGCAGCATTTCATCTCGGTGGTGATCGACATCACCGAGGCGCGCCAGGCGCGCGAGCGCAATGAGCGCCTGAACGTGGAGCTCGAGGAGCGCGTCGCGGCGCGCACCGTCGAGCTGCGCAGCGCCCTGAAGGAACTCGATGCGTTCGCCTACTCCGTGTCGCACGACCTGCGCGCGCCGGTGGGCGCGGTGAGCGGCCTGGCCCACCTGCTGCGCACCGGCGAGGCGCCGCGCCTTAGCGACGACGGCAAGCGCCTGCTCGGCATGATCGAGGGCAACACCGAGCGCATGATCGGCCTGATCGACGGCTTGCTGCGGCTATCGCAGCTGGGGCGCGGCGCGATCCGGCGCGTCGCCGTTTCCATGGAAGAACTGGCGCGCGAAGCGGTGCGCGACGCCGCGGGGCAGGCCGGCGCGGAGATCGTGGTCGACGCGATGCCCGGTTGCGAGGGCGACCCGGTGATCCTGCGCCAGGTCTGGGCCAACCTCGTCGGCAACGCGCTAAAGTATTCGAGGACGCGGAAGGCCGCACGGGTGGACATCGGCTGGGACATGGGGCAGAAGGCCTACTTCGTGCGCGACAACGGCGTCGGCTTCGACATGAAGTACGCGGGCAAGCTGTTCGGCGCCTTCGAGCGCCTCCACGGCGAATCGGAATTCGAGGGCAGCGGCATCGGCCTGGCGATCGTGCAGCGCATCCTCGAGCGCCACGGCGGCAGGATCTGGGCCGAGGCCGCTCCCGATCGCGGCGCTACCTTCTGGTTTACCGTGCCTGCCGCCGCGTCTGCAAGGAAGCGTTAAGAACATCGCACTTGCGGCGCGCGCGCTGGACAGGCCAGCATGCCGGGCGTAGGCTGTAATCGAGGATATTTAGGGAGGAATTTTGGCGAAAGCGCAGATCCACCTGCTGCCCGCAGCGCGCAATACCGTGATGGTGGTGGACGACCAGTCCACCAGCCGCTCGATTCTTGAGCAGGTGGTGCGCGGTCTGGACGACCGGGTGGTGGTCGAAGGCTTCGCCCGCCCGGTGGACGCGGTGGTCTGGGCGGCGCGCAGCGTCGCCGACCTCGTGCTGCTCGACTACATGATGCCCGACATGGACGGCATCGAACTGGTCGGCCGGCTGCGTTCGCTGCCCGGCTACGAGCACGTGCCGATGGTCATGATCACCGGCAAGGACGACAGGAAGGTCCGCTACGCCGCGCTTGATGCAGGCATCACCGACTTCCTGACCAAGCCGGTGGACGCGCGTGAGTGCCTGGCGCGCTGCCGCAACCTGCTCACGCTGCGCCGCCAGCAGCTCGCGCTGGAGGACAAGCGCCGCCTGCTGGAAGGCATGGTGGACGAGGCGACGCGCGAGATCCGCGAGCGCGAGAAGGAAACGCTGCTGCGCCTGGCGCGCGCCGGCGAATTCCGCGACGAGGAGACCGGCTACCACCTGATCCGCATGGCGCGCTACTCGCGCCTGATCGCCAACGCGATCGGCCTGGAGCGCGACGAGGCCGAGACCATCGAGCTCGCGGCGCCGTTGCACGACATAGGAAAAATAGGCATCCCGGACGGCATCCTGCTCAAACCCGCGCGCCTGGACGAGGCGGAGTGGACCACGATGCAGCGCCACCCGTCGATCGGCCACGAAATCCTCAAGGGCAGCGCCTCAAAGTACGTGCGCATGGGGGCGCTGATCGCGCTCGGCCACCACGAGCGCTACGACGGCAAGGGCTATCCGAGGGGCCTGGACGGAGACCACATTCCGCTGTGCGCGCGCATCGTCGCGGTGGCCGACGTCTACGACGCGCTGACCTCGGCGCGCCCGTACAAGAAGGCATGGAAATCCGCCGACGCGCTCGACTACATCCGCTCGCAGCGCGGCAAGCATTTCGATCCGGGGCTGGCGGACGCGTTCCTCGGCATCAGCGACAAGGTGCAGGAAGTGCAGCGCGACCTGCAGGACTCCGCTCTCGACCACGGCGAGCCCGAGTGACCGAATTGCGCCGGCTCGTCGCCCTGGCGCGCGCGCGCCTGGCGGCCCGCCCCGACACCGAGCACGAGCAGGCGATCGTGCGGCTGGCGATTGCGGCGCTGCTCGGTGCGTACTTGTTGCCCGGCGGGCTGAACGTCCCGGAATGGGGCGCGCTCGAACCCTACTACGCGGTCTTTGTCGCCTACATGGCGCTGGCGGTTGTGGTCCTGGCCTGGAATCTCACCTCGGACGGCGTTTCCCACATGCGGCGCTGCATTGCGCTGGTGGCCGACGTCGCGACGGTGACCTGGTCCATGTGGTACTTCGGCGACAAGGCCCTGCCGCTCCTCATGGTGTACATCTGGGTAACGCTGGCGAACGGCTTTCGCTTCGGACCGGCCTATCTGCTGCTGTCCCTCGGCTGCAGCCTGGCGGGATTCGTCACAGTGCTCGCCGCAACCCCGTTCTGGCAGGGGCACCTGGCGGCGGGCGTCGGCCTGGCGATCGGCCACGTGGCGCTCAGCCTCTACGTGCTGTCTCTGGTGACGCGCATGTTCGACGCCCTGGCGCGCGCGGAGGCCGCAAACCAGGCCAAGCGCCGCTTTGTCTCCGTGGTCAGCCACGAACTGCGCACTCCGCTGAACGCGATCATCGGCATGTCCGACCTGCTGCGCGACACGCAGCTTTCACGCGAGCAGGCCGACATGCTGCAGACGCTGCGCGGCTCGTCGCGCGTGATGCTCGGCCTGGTGGAGGAAGTGCTCGACTTCTCCAAGATCGAAGCGGGCAAGCTGGTGCTCGAGCGCACCGACTTCGACCTGCACGCGCTCGTCAACAGCACCTGCCGGATTCTCTCGACGCAAGCGGCGGCGAAGGGCGTGGAATTCGTGGTTTCGATCATGCCGGAGGTGCCGCCGAACCTGTGCGGCGACGCGCACCACCTGCGCCAGGTGCTGATCAACCTGGCGGGCAACGCGGTCAAGTTCACCGAGCAGGGCAGCGTCACCGTACACGTCAGCAGCCAGGGCGAAAGCGACGCGGGCGTGCGCCTGAAGTTCTCGGTGCGCGACACCGGCATCGGCATTCCGCGCGAGGCGCAGGAAAGGATATTCGAGAGCTTCACGCAGGGCGACCAGACCACCACGCGCCGGTTCGGGGGCACGGGACTCGGGACGACGATCGCGAAACAGCTGGTGGAACTCATGGGCGGCAGGATCGGCCTGGAGAGCGCGGTCGGGCTGGGCAGCACGTTCTGGTTCGAGATCGAGGCGCAAATGCAGCCCGAGCGCTCGGGCGCCGTCGCCGGCGAGTTTGCCGGGGCGCGTGTGCTGCTGGTCGGGTTTCCGGCGGCGCAACGCGAGACGCTGGAGCAGGCGCTCGCGGGCTGGGGCGCAACCCCGGTGGCTGTCGCCAGCGTGGACGAGGGTGTAGACAGGCTGGTCGCGGAGATCAGCCTCGCGCGTCCCTACCATAGCGCGCTGCTTTACCTGGAGGGCAGGGACCTGCAGCTCGCGCAGCGTTTTCGGCGCGCCGCACCTGATCCTGCGCCGCCGGTCGTGCTCGCGACGCTGGGCACGGCGAACATCCCGCGCCAGGCGGCGTTGTCGGCCGGCTTCGGTGCGGTGCTCGAGATGCCGTTCGAGAAGCGTCAGTTGTTCAACGTGCTGCACTCCGTCACCGCCGGCGAGGATTCACGCCAAGGGGTGGTCCGCCTGCAGGACTATGCGCGGCGCGGCGGCGTCGCCCGGCGCCTGCACGTGCTGGTGGCGGACGACAATGCGACCAACCGGGAAGTTCTCGGCAGAATCCTGGAGCGCGGCGGGCACACGTCAGTGCTGGTGCCGGACGGCGAGCGCGCGATGGATGCACTCGACTCGACCCGGTTCGACATCGCGCTGATCGACCGCAACATGCCGCGCCTGAGCGGCCTGGAAACGGTGCGCGCCATCCGGCTCACCACGGGCGCGCGCCCTCGCATGCCTATCGTGATGCTCTCGGCTGACGTCACGCCGGAAGCGAAACGCGAATGCCTCGAGGCCGGCGCCGACGCCTTTCTTGCCAAGCCGGTCGAGGCGGCGCGGCTGCTGGAAGAGCTGCAGAGCCATTGCGAGGCCAAACCCGAGGAGGCCCCGAGGCCGGCGGCCGCACCGGGCCGCACCCCGGCGCGCGGCGACCGCAACGGGCCGCTGCCGGTGGTCAATCACGACACACTGGCCGACCTGGAGGAGCTGGGCTCCTCGCCTTCGTTCATGGACAAGCTGATCGGCGTGTTCGTCGCGGACAACGTCACTTTGTTGGCGAAAATCGAGTCCGCACTCGCGGCGCGCGACGTGGCCACGTTCCAGAGCCACCTGCACGCCTTGAAAGGCTCGGCCGCCAGCATGGGAGCGGAGCGCCTCACCGGCTGCTGCAGGGACATGGGCAGGTTGACGCAGTCGGAAACCAAGCTGCAGATTCCTTCGCTGGTCAAGACCCTGCGCGACGAACTCGCCGCCACCAGGGATTCGCTCGAGCGCTACCTCCGGGAACGCAAGAAATCGACGGGTTGAGCGTCGCCTGCGACGGTAGAATCGTAGCCTTCATTCCAGAAAGTACGCATGTCGTTCTTCATCACGCTTGTCGAAAACTCGGACGCAAGCCGGCGCGCCATCGAAACCTTGCCCAGGGTGCATTCGATGATGCACAAGGGCCTCCCGCTTGCGGAGTACCGCGCGTTCCTGCGCGACCTCTATCACATCGTCTGGCACTTCTGCCCGATCATGGCCGCCGCCGCGGCGCGCTGCGATGATCGCCTGCGGGACATCCGCTTCGAGCTATACGAGAGGATCGGGGAGGAGAAAGGGCACGAGGGGTGGGTACTCGAGGACATCGGTGCCGTGGGAGGCGATGTTCCGGGAGCGCATGCTGCGGCGCCGAGCGCGCCCGTGCAGGCGATGATCGGCTTCAACTACTATGCCGCCGAACGGGTGCACCCCTGCTCGGTGCTGGGCATGCTCTACGTGCTGGAGGTCGTCGCCTCAGTGTACGGCGGCAAGGCGGCCGACTCTATCGCGCGCGCGATCGGGCGGGAAACCACGGCGGGGGGCTTTCGCTTCCTGTCTTCTCACGCGACCATGGATGCGGACCACATGGTGAAACTCAACGTGCTGCTCAAGACGATCAACGATCCGGTAGCGCAGGCCGCGATCGTCGATTCCACGCGCGTGAACTTTCACCAGTTCGGCCAGCTCTTTTCCGACGGCGGCTTCGTTTCGCACCTGGTGCGCTGAACAGCGGGCTTTAGCCCGCCGCCATCGCCACGCCGGCCGCAAACGCCGGTTCAGGGGTTGCCCGGGCGGCCGCGGCTTCCATGCGCTCCATCTGCGCCCGTACCACGCGGCTCATCATGCGCATGTCGCGGTCTTCGAGGCGCAGCGCGCAATCCACCCAGACGTCGGCGATTGCATCCAGCGATTCCCGCGTGATCGGGTTCACCAGCTCGCGCACCTTGAGGACGGCCTGCATGCCGCTACGCCGGCGCGAATTTTTCGCGATCCACGCCTGCACGGCCGCCTCGCCTTCGCCGTCCTTCGCCAGCACGTCGACAACGCCCATCTCGTGCAGCCTGGCGGCCGGCAGGATCTTGCCCGAAAGGATCAGCTCCTCGGCGCCGCGCGCGCCGATGCGGCGCGCCAGCAGGTTGTAGGCGCCCATGCCGGGGAACAGGTTGAAGAGGATCTCAGGCAGGCCCATCATCGCCGACTCCTCGGCCACGAGGACATCCGACGAGAGCGCGGTTTCGAAGCCTCCGCCCAGGGCATCGCCCTGCACCAGGGAAATTGTCGTCAGGGTAGGGCAGAAGTAGTTCTGCACCCGCGCGTGGATGTTGTCCACGCACAGCTTGGCGTAGTGCGCAAGCGCGTCGCGGTCGCGCGAGCGGATCAGGAGCAGGAACAGCCCCAGGTCGCCGCCCAGGTTGAAGACCCCCGGCACGCGCGAGCCGGCCACGTAGTAGTGCGCCTTGTGCATCGCACCCTCGAACTCCACGTGCCCGCCGTTCGCCGTCAGGTCCCCGCCGAAGGAGCGCAGGTCCTTCAGCAGCCCCAGGTTGAAGCAGGGGTTGCCCCGCTGGTTCATGTAGCCCCAGATCGTTCCGCTGGCGGGTTCGAACTCGTATTGGACGTCGGAATAGGTCTTGCAGGTTGCCCTGAGACCGGTCGCATCGCGCATATTGCTCATGATGGTTCTCCCCTGAAGAATCCCCTTGCGGGGTTGTCGGTTACCCTGAGTGTCGGGTGTTACCCGCCACCCCCTGAGGCCATTAGACGCCTGATATTTCTCCTGTGCAAACAAGGCCGTTTCATTTTCGCGACGCACGCGCGGTTCGAGAATCCATGGCGGGACAAAATGATTAAGGCGGGTTGTAGCCGAAATGGCGTACTTGAGTTAAAGTTTTCAGGTCGTCGACCGCAGGGGTTTGGGGGTGGCTGCATGTACGCAATAGTCTATAAATCCGACGGATTCCCGGTCTGCCAGCAGGTCGCGGGGGTGACCCCCGATCCGGTCGTTACCTGGAACACCGAGGCCGCGGCAAAGGCGTTCATATCGTCCAAAGGCGCCGACGCGGACCTGCAGCCGGTATCTTTGACGGACGATGCCATGGACACGATCGCCAAGGCGATGGGCTGCCAGGTCGAGTCGATGATGTTCGAACCGTACCCCAGCTAGAAAATCTACCCCAGGCTGAAGAACTCGCGCCGGCTCTTCATGCCGCGCATGCGGGCGAGCAGCAGTTCCAGGTCGGCATCACGCGCGACGAAATTCAGGTTCTCCGAGTTCACGATCAGCACCGGCGCCGCGCTGTAGTTGTAGAAGAAGCGCGCGTAGCCCTCCGCCAGCAGCGCCAGGTAGTCCTCGCCCAGGCCGCGCTCGTACGCCGATGCCCGCTTCCTGACGCGCTCGTAGAGCGTCGCCGGCTGCGCCTGCAGGTAGACCACCAGGTCGGGCGCCGGCGCCTGCGGCCGGATCGCATCGTAGATTTTCTGGTACAGCGCCAGCTCGTCGTTTGAAAGGGTGATCCGCGCGAAGAGCGGGTCCTTGTCGAGCAGGAAGTCGGTGACCGTCGGCCGGGCGAACATGTCGGGCTGCGCCAGCGCCTCCAGCTGGCGCGCGCGCTGGAACAGGAAGAAGAGCTGCGTCGGCAGCGCGAAGCGCGCCATGTCCTGGTAGAAGCGCGCGAGGAAGGGATTCTCGCCGGGCTGTTCCAGCAGGATTTCGGCGCCCAGGCGCTCGGCGAGCCGCCGCGCCAGGCTCGTCTTGCCGGCGCCGATCGGCCCCTCCACCGCGATGTGCCGGAATTTATCGATCAAGCTTCAGATCATCCTTTCGATCTTCTGCGAAGCGCAGGCGGCGAGAAACGCGCCGGCCTTTCCCTTTCCGGGAATCGAGGCCTCAGGATCAAGTTCGAGCAGGGGCTGCAGCACGAAGGCGCGCTGGTGCATGCGCGGATGGGGCACCGTCAGCCCGGGGCGCGCGATCTGTTCCCCGCCGAAGAGGAGCAGGTCTAGGTCGAGCGTCCTGGGCGCATTGGGAAACGACCGTTCGCGGTGGTGGCGCCGCTCGATCCCCTGCAGGCCGTCCAGCAGCACGCCCGGCGCAAGGCGCGTGTCGAGCGCCGCCACGGCATTCAGGAATTCGGGCTGGTCCTCATGGCCGACAGGCGCGCTCCGGTAGAAGCTGGAGTGCCCGGCGAGGCGCGTCTCGGGCAGGCCGCTCATCGCGATGAGAGCCTCGGTGAGCTGCCTGCGGGGCTCGCCCAGGTTCGCGCCGAGGCCAACGTAAGCGCGGATCATGCCTCGGGCGGCGAACCCTCGGCGGGCTTCTTGCCGCGGCGCCGGCGGCGACGTTTCTTCGGCCCGCCGGTGTCGGGCAGGAGCATTTCCTCCCGCGTTTCCGGGTCCGCGAACTGGAACGCGCGCCACCAGGATTCCAGCTCGGCGGGCACTTCGCCGCTAGCGGCGCGCAGCGCGAGGAAGTCGTAGGCCATGCGAAAGCGCGGCAGCTCGAGCAGGCGGTAGGGGCGCTGGCCGGAGCGTTCCTCGAAGCGCGGCTGCATCGCCCAGACCTCGCGCATGGTGGCGGTGAGGCGGCGGGTGATGGCGAGTTTGCCGCTTTGCGCGTCGAGCACGTCGTCCATCGCGAAATCGAGTGCCGAGACGCGCCGCTCGCCGCGTTTCTCGCGCGCCTTCCAGGCCGCCAGCACCTCGTGCCAGAGGAGCGCCGCGAAGAGGAACGCCGGCGAGACGGGCCGGTCCGCCAGCACCCGCTCGTCGGTCTGCGCCAGCGCCAGGGTGACGAAGCGCTCGCCCAGCGGCTGGTCGAGGATGACGTCGAGCAGCGGCAGCATGCCCTTGTGCAATCCTTCGTGGCGCAGCTGGCGCAGGCAGGCGTTGGAGTGGCCTGAAAGCAGCAGCTTCAGCATCTCCTCGAACAGGCGCGGCGGCGGCACGTGCTCGAGCAGCGGCGCGAGGCGCTTGATCGGGGCGCGCGTCGAGCTGTCGATCGACAGGCCGAGCTTCGCGCCCAGGCGCACCGCGCGCAGCATGCGCACCGGATCCTCGCGAAAGCGCGTTTCCGGGTCGCCGATGATGCGCAGGGTGCGCTTCTTAAGGTCGGCCAGGCCGCCGTGGTAGTCGACCACCTCGCCGGTCCGGCAATCGAAATACAGCGCGTTCACGGTGAAATCGCGCCGGCGCGCATCCTCTTCGACGGTGCCGAACACGTTGTCGCGCAGCACGCGGCCATGCTCGTCCTTCTCGGCCGTCTTGCTGTCGGCGGCGCGGAAGGTGGACACCTCGAGCGTCTCGGGCCCGAGCATCACGTGCACCAGGCGGAAGCGCCGCCCGATCAGCAGCGCGCGGCGGAACAGCGGCTTGATCTGCTCGGGCCGCGCGTCGGTCGCGATGTCGAAATCCTTGGGCTCGATGTTTAGCAGCAGGTCGCGTACCGCGCCGCCCACCACGTAGGCGGCGTGGCCGCGATCCGCGAGGACGTCGCAGACCTTTAGCGCGCCCGGGCTGATCGAACTGCGCTGGATGCCGTGGCGCGACTGCGGCACGCGCACCGGCCCCGGGGTATCGAGGCCGAGCACGCGGCGGATGAAGCGCTTGATCATTGCGGGCGGCGATTATCTCAGGGAAACCGGAGGGAGACTTCGGACCAGCCCCGCGCCCGGGCCACGGCCGCGAGCCTGGGGTCGGGGTCCACCGCGACCGGGCGGGTTACCCGCTCGAGCAGGGGCAGGTCGTTGTGCGAGTCGCTGTAGAAGGCGCTCTGGGGGAAATCCTGCAGCCGGCGGCCCTGGCCCGCGAGCCAGGCCTCGACCCGCGCGATCTTGCCTTCGCGGAAGCAGGGTATGCCCGCCACCCTGCCCGTGAAGCGTCCGCCGCTGCGCTCCGGCTCGGTCGCCACTAGGTGCGGCACGCCGAATTCGCGCGCGATGGGGGCGGTGACAAAGCTGTTGGTGGCGGTCACGACCGCGCACAGGTCGCCCTCGGCCAGGTGGCGCTGCACCAGCGCTTTCGCGGGGGCGCCCATCGCCGGGCGAATGCGCGTCGCCATGAAATCGGCATGCCAGCGCTCGAGGTCCTCAGGCGCGTGCTCGGCAAGCGGCCGCAGCGCGAAACCGAGGAATTCGTGGATGTCGAGCGTGCCTGCCTTGTACTGCTCGTAGAACGCCGCGTTCTGCGCTTCGTAGGTTTCCCGGTCCAGGGCCCCGCGATCGACCAGGAACTGGCCCCACTCGTAGTCGCTGTCGCAGGCGAGGAGGGTGTTGTCCAGGTCAAACAAAGCTAAATTCATTCCATTTCTTTCAATGCTTCTCGCACCAGCGGCAACGTGACAGGCCGTTTTAATTCAAGCGAAGTTCGATCCAGCTCATCAAGGATCGCCAGCAGCGTGGGCAGGTCGCGCCGCACGTGCGTCAACAGGTAGCCGATGACTTCATCCGGCACCCTCATGCCGCGACGCCCGGCTTCAGCGCGCAGGTAGGTGGCCCGCTCCTCGTCCGTCAGCGGCTTCACATGGTAGACGAGGCCCCAGGCAAGGCGCGACTTCAGGTCGTCGCGCAGCGGCAGGAGGGGCGGAGGCGCGATGCCTGCCGCGAGCACTTTGCCGCCGGATTGCCGCGCTTCGTTAATGGCGTTGAATAGCGCGATCTGGGATGCCTCGTCCAGCCTTTCGACGTCGTCCACCACGTTCGGGCCGGCGCAGGCACGCAGGAGATGGCTCTTGCCCGATCCGGCATCCCCCCACAGGTAGAGGATGTTCTCCTTGAATTTGTCTTCCTGAAACTCTCTCAGACGCGCAAGCAATTCGGCATTCGCACCGGGAACGAAATTGTCGAGCGTGGGCCGGGGTGGCGGCGAAATTTTTAGCGCAAGCTGCCGCATCACTTCGGTCCGCCGTAAAGCGGGCCGGCGAGGTAGGCGCTCTGCACGTGGCGCAGCGCGACCAGCAGCGCCGCGCTCGCGGGCAGCGCGAGCAGCACGCCGAAAAAGCCGAACACCTGGCCGAAGGCGAGCAGCGCGAAGATCACCGCCACCGGGTGCAGGCCGATGCGCTCGCCCACCAGCAGCGGGGTCACGACCATGCCTTCCAGCGCCTGGCCGATGGCGAAGGCGAGCGCCACCCAGGCGACGCCGGCCAGGGTGCCGAACTGCATCGCCGCGGCGATGATGCCGAGCAGGATGCCGGTGAACGAGCCGACATACGGGATGATCACCAGCAGGCCCGTGATCACGCCGATCGGCAGGGCGAACTCCAGGCCCGTCGCCCAGAGCGCGGTGGAGTAGAACACGCTCATCACCAGCATCACGATCATCTGCCCCCGCAGGAACTCCGCCAGCACGGCGTCGATCTCGGCCAGGATGCCGCGCGCCCGCTTGTGCAGGTGGCGCGGGATCATCGCGTCCACGCGCGTCACCAGGCGGTTCCAGTCGCGCAGCAGGAAGAACAGCACCACCGGGATCAGCAGCACATTGACGGCGAAGGCGAGCAGCGCCAGGCCGCCGATCTTGAGCGAGCCGAGCACTCCCGCCAACAGGTCCTGGTTGCCGGCGAGGAAGCCGCCCGCCATCTGCTTGACGGTTTCGATGTCGACCTTGAAATCGATCGCGAACTTTTCCTTCAGCCAGGGCGCGAGCGTCTGGTTTAGCCAGGCGAGGAAGGCCGGCAGCTGCTCCGACATCATCCTGAATTCCTTGACCAGCAGCGGCAGGATCACCAGCGCGAGTGCCACCACCACCGCGAGCACGAGGAGCAGCACCAGCACCACCGCCACCACGCGCGGCAGGTAGCGGCCGGTGAGCCGGCCCACCAGCGGGTTCAGGACATAGGCGAGGATCGCGCCGGCCAGGAACGGCGCGAGGATGGGCGACAGCACGTAGAGCAGGCTGCCGATCACCAGAGCGATCGCCAGCCAGGCCCATAAACGCGGGTCGGCGAGAAGCGGTGCCTTCATTTCACGTAAAATTGCTGGAAAGACATCATTTTACCCGCCATGTCGGAACCCCTCTCTTACCGTGACGCCGGCGTGGACATTGACGCGGGCGACGCGCTGGTCGAAGCCATCAAGCCGTTCGCCAAGCGCACCATGCGCCCGGAGGTGCTGGCGGGCCTGGGCGGCTTCGGCGCGCTGTGCGCCATCCCGCAGAAATACAAGGAACCGATCCTGGTATCCGGCACCGACGGCGTCGGCACTAAGCTGAAGCTCGCCTTCCTGCTCGGCCGGCACGGCACCGTCGGCATCGACCTGGTCGCGATGAGCGTCAACGACATCCTCGTGCAGGGCGCCGAGCCCTTGTTCTTCCTCGACTATTTCGCCTGCGGCAAGCTGGACACGGCCGTGGCCACCAACGTCATCCGCGGCATCGCCAAGGGCTGCGAAGAGGCCGGCTGTGCCTTGATCGGCGGCGAAACCGCCGAAATGCCCGGCATGTACCCCGAAGGCGAATACGACCTGGCCGGCTTCTGCGTCGGCGTGGTGGAGAAGGAAAAAATCATCAACGGCAGCACTATCCAGCCCGGCGACGTGCTGCTCGGCCTGGCCTCCAGCGGCGCGCATTCCAACGGCTACTCGCTGATCCGCCGCATCCTCGGCGCGGACAAGCCCAACTCCGGCATTGCCGATAGCCTCATGGAGCCGACCCGGATCTACGTCAAACCGATCCTCAAGCTGCTGGTCGCCGTGAAGGTGAAAGGTCTCGCCCACATCACCGGCGGCGGCCTGGTCGGCAACGTGCCCCGCATGCTGCCGGAGGGCATGCGCGCCGTGCTGCGCAAGAAAATGTGGCCGCGGCCCGAACTGTTCAGCTGGCTGCAGAAAAACGGCAACGTCGCCGAAGACGAAATGCACCGCGTCTTCAATTGCGGCATCGGCATGGTGATCTGCGTCGCGCGCGACCAGGTCGCCGCCGCCACCATGCTCCTCAAGCGCGAAGGCGAACTCGCCTACGAGATCGGCTTCG
>JANNXB010000408.1:0-5538 GCA_031409355.1 Betaproteobacteria bacterium
ATGCAGGAGCACAAGCTGCCGCACGACAAGGTCAACGTGCACGGCGGCGCCTGCGCGCTCGGCCACCCGATTGGCGCCTCCGGCGCGCGCATCCTCGTCACGTTGATCGGCGCGCTGCGCAAGTACGGCGGCAAGCGCGGCGTGGCGGCGCTTTGCATCGGCGGCGGGGAAGCGACTGCCATGGCGATCGAGCTGGTATGAGCACTGGTCCGACCAGGGCGGCGCTGTCGAAGCTGCTGGGCCGCTCGAAGTTCGTCAGCGGCTACGGGCTGAAGCTGGTCGCAGTCTCGGACCGCGAGTGCACCATTGCCATGCCATTCCGCCGCGCCTTCGAGCGCCCCGGCGGCACCGTGAACGGCCCTGCCTTCATGGCCGCCGCCGACTGCGCGATGTGGCTGGCGATCAAGCGCCACATCGGCATCGAGCACGACGCGGTCACATCCGAATTGAACACGGCGTTCCTGAACGCCGCGCGCCGCGAGACCGTATACTGCACCGCGCGCGTGCTGAAGCTCGGCAAGCGGATCATCTACGGCAGCGCCGAATGCCACGACCGCGCCGGCAAGCTCTTCACGCACCATACCGTAACCTACGCGCGCATCTGAAGGGATCGACCTGATGCCGGTCATCAAGAGCCAGCTAAACCCGCGCTCGGAGGAATTCCGCGCCAATGCCGCGCGCATGCGCGGACTGGTGGAAGACCTGAAGCAGAAGGCAGCCGTGATCTCCGCCGGCGGCGACGAGGCGGCGCGCAACAAGCACACGGCGCGGGGAAAGCTGCTGGTGCGCGACCGGGTACGCACGCTGCTGGACCCGGGCTCGCCGTTCCTCGAGATCGGGCAACTCGCCGCTTACGGCATGTACGGCGGCGAAGTGCCCTCGGCGTCGATGGTCGCAGGCATCGGCCGCGTCTCGGGCCGCGAATGCATGGTCGTGGCGAACGACGCCACCGTGAAGGGCGGCACCTATTTCCCGATGACGGTGAAAAAACACCTGCGTGCGCAGGAGATCGCGCTGCAGAACCGCCTGCCCTGTATCTACCTGGTGGACTCCGGCGGCGCCAACCTGCCCAGCCAGGACGAGGTTTTCCCCGACCGCGAGCATTTCGGCCGGATTTTCTACAACCAGGCGAACCTGTCCGCGCTGGGCATCCCGCAGCTCGCCTGCGTGATGGGCTCCTGCACCGCGGGCGGCGCCTACGTGCCCGCGATGTCCGACGAATCCATCATCGTCAAGGGCCAGGGCACGATCTTCCTCGGCGGGCCGCCGATCGTGAAGGCGGCCACCGGCGAGATCGTCACAGCCGAGGAGCTGGGCGGTGCCGAAGTGCACACCCGCGTCTCGGGCGTGTCGGATCACTATGCGCTGAATGACACGCACGCGCTGTCGATCGTGCGAAGAATTGTTTCTAATTTGAACTATGAGAAGAAAATCTCTCTTTCAGTAAGGGAACCCAAAGACCCGCTTTACCCCGCCGACGAGATCTATGGCGTGATCCCGGCCGAGGCGCGCAAGCCCTATGACGTGCGTGAAATCATCGCGCGCATCGTCGACGGCTCCGAACTGGACGAGTTCAAGACCAACTACGGCAGCACGCTGGTGACCGGCTTCGCGCACCTGCACGGCTACCCGATCGCGATCCTCGCCAACAATGGCGTGCTGTTCTCGGAATCCTCGCTGAAAGCGACGCATTTCATCGAACTTGCCTGCCAGCGCGGCATTCCGCTCCTCTTCCTGCAGAACATCACCGGCTACATGGTGGGCAAGAAGTATGAAGCGGGCGGCATCGCCAAGGATGGCGCGAAGATGGTGACCGCGGTCGCCACCGCGAAGGTGCCGAAGTTCACCGCCATCATCGGCGGCTCCTACGGTGCGGGCAACTACGGCATGTGCGGCCGGGCCTATTCGCCGCGGTTCCTGTGGATGTGGCCGAACGCGCGCATCTCGGTGCTGGGTGGCGAGCAGGCCGCGAGCGTGCTCGCCACGGTGCGCGGCAACTTCAAGTCGAAGGAAGACGAAGACGCCTTCAAGGCTCCGATCCGCGAGCAGTACGAACGCCAGGGCCATCCCTACTACGCGAGCGCGCGGCTCTGGGACGACGGCGTGGTGGATCCCGCCGACATGCGCCGGCTGCTGGGCTTGGCGATCTCCGCGTCCCTCAATGCGCCGATCGAGGAAACGAAGTTCGGCGTGTTCAGGATGTAGGGATGTCTGAATACCGCGCAACCGTCGAGTGGCAGCTGGAAGGCGAATTCAAGTACGCGACCTACTCGCGCGCCCACACGATCGATTTTGACCATGGCATCCGGTTGTCCGGCAACGCGGGGCTTGGAAACGTGCCCAAGACGGTGCAGTGGACGCCCGGGGCCGACCCCGAACAGCAGTTCGTTGCATCGCTTTCGACCTGCCATATGCTCTGGTTCCTGCACCTCGCGCACGACGCGAAGTTCGTCGTTCAGCATTACCGGGACGAAGCCTCCGGCGTGCTGGCAAAAAATGCCGCAGGGCGGATGGCGATGACGCAGGTGACGCTCCGGCCTGCCGTGACCTTCGCCGGCGCCAAACCCACGCCCGAACAGTTTGCGCAGCTGCACCACAAGACGCACGAGCGCTGCTTCATCGCCAATTCCGTGACATCCGAAGTGATCGTCGAACCCAGCATTGCCTGAGAGGCCTATGTCCGACAACCTGATCGTAGAAAAGCGCAACACCGTCGCCATCGTCACGCTAAACCGCCCCGAGGTGCGCAACGCGTTCGACGACGTGTTGATCTCGAATTTAACTAAAGTTTTTTTAGATATTGAAAAAGATGAAGCAGTGCGCGTCATGGTGCTCGCCGGCGCGGGTTCGGCGTTCTGCGCCGGCGCAGACCTCAACTGGATGAAGCGCATGGCGGGCTACGGCTACGAGCAGAACCTGGCCGACGCCCGGGCGCTCGCGGAGATGCTGAAAACCCTCGATCGCATGACCAAGCCGACCGTCGCGCGCGTCCACGGCCCCGCCTATGCCGGCGGCGTGGGCCTGGTCGCCGCCTGCGACATCGCGATCGGTTCGCACGACGCCGAGTTCTGCCTCACCGAGGTGAAGCTCGGGCTGTCGCCGGCCACCATCAGCCCCTACGTGGTGCGCGCGATGGGCGAGCGCCTGGCGCGGCGCTACTTCCTCACCGGCGAGGTCATCGACGCGGGCGAGGCATACCGCCTGCGGCTGCTCTCTGACGTGTCGTCCAAGGAAGAGCTCGACGGCGCGATAAATGCTCTCCTCGGCCACCTGGTGGTCGGCGGACGCGAAGCGCATGCCAGGATCAAGGATCTGGTGCGCACGGTGGCGGCAGGCCCGGCGGATGACGCCATGATCGCGGATACCGCCAAGCGCATTGCCGAGATTCGCGTATCCGCCGAAGGCAAGGAAGGCATCGCGTCGTTCCTGGAGAAGAGGAAGCCCGCCTGGGTCAAGGATTTCGAGGCGGTGCGCGTAAAACCGGCCAGGAAAAAGAAATGAACACGTCGAGGAAGAAAAAGTAGCGTGTTTCGCAAGATCCTCATCGCCAACCGCGGCGAGATCGCCTGCCGGGTCATCGCCGCGGCGCGTGCCATGGGCATGCGCACGGTGGCGGTGTACTCGGACGCCGACCGCGACGCGCGCCACGTCGCGTTCGCCGACGAGGCCCGGAGGATCGGTCCGCCCGAAGCGCGCGCGAGCTACCTGAACGCGGAGGCCATCCTCGCCGCCGCGCGCGATACCGGCGCCGAGGCGATCCATCCCGGTTACGGCTTCCTTTCGGAGAACGAGGTGTTCGCAGCCGCCTGCGCCAGGGCCGGCATCGTCTTCATCGGCCCGAGTCCGGAGGCCATAGCCGCGATGGGCGACAAATCCGCGGCGAAGCGCCTGATGGAAAAAGCCGGTGTGCCGCTGGTTCCCGGCTACCACGGCGAGAACCAGGACCCGGCTTTCCTGCAGAAGGAAGCCGACAAGATCGGCTACCCGGTACTGATCAAGGCTTCCGCCGGTGGTGGCGGCAAGGGCATGCGCATCGTCCAGGATTCCAAAGGCTTCCCCGCCGCGCTGGAATCGGCGAAGCGCGAAGCGAAGGCTGCGTTCGGCGACGAGCGCGTGCTCGTCGAGCGTTACCTCGATCGGCCGCGCCACATTGAGGTGCAGGTATTCGGCGATACGCAAGGCAACCTCGTGTACCTCTTCGAGCGCGATTGCTCGGTACAGCGCCGTCACCAGAAAGTCCTGGAGGAAGCGCCCGCCCCCGGCCTGGCCCCCGGCCGGCGCAAGGCGATGGGCGAGGCGGCGGTCGCCGCTGCGAGGTCCATCAAGTACACCGGCGCCGGCACGGTGGAGTTCATCGCGGGCCGGGACGGCACCTTCTATTTCATGGAAATGAACACGCGGCTGCAGGTCGAACACCCCGTGACCGAAATGATTACGGGCATCGATCTGGTGAAGTTGCAGTTTGCAGTTGCAGCGGGTGAATCAATTCCTTTCACACAGGATCAAATTCAAATGCACGGCCACGCCATCGAGGCACGCATCTATGCCGAGAATCCGGCCAAGGGTTTCCTGCCATCCACCGGCACGCTGCGGCACCTGCGCGCGCCGCTGGGCATCGAGTTCGCGGTGAGCGGCGCAACAGTACGCGTCGATTCAGGCGTGCGGCAGGGCGACACCATAACGCCGTACTACGATCCGATGATCGCGAAACTCGTCGTCTGGGGCGAAAACCGGGTCACCGCGCTCGGCCGAATGCGCGCGGCGCTTGCGGAATACGAAATCGTCGGCGTTGCAACCAACGTCGAATTCCTCGCGCGCACGGTGGCAGGCAAGGCCTTTTCCGGCGCCGACCTCGACACCGGCTTGATCGAACGCTGCCACGCCGAGCTGTTTCCAGCGGACGCCGGCCCGAGCGATGAGGACCTGGCCGCCGCTGCAATGGCCGAACTGCTCGCCGAGCAGGCGCAGGCGGCGGCCACGGCGAAGCGATCGGGCGATCCGCACTCACCATGGAGCATCGTCGATGGCTGGCGCCTGAATCTGGGCTCGCACCACGCCCTGGTGTTCGCGGAAGGAGATCGGAGCCACCCCGTTGAGATTCATTTCACAAATGAAGGCTTGATGTTCTCCAGGAATGGGCATGCCCTGCCCCTTGCCGGCCACGTGGAGAACGGCAAGCTGCAGGTAAGGCTGGGCGAGGCCACTTTCCGCGTCCGCGCGGTGCGGGATGACACCCACTGGCACCTCTTCCGCGACGGGACGCATCGCGTGCTGGCGCTGCAAAGCGCGCAATCGGCGCCGGAACCGGACGCCACCCTCGGGTCGCTCGCGGCGCCGATGCCCGGCAAGGTGCTGCAGGTCCTGGTGCAGGCTGGAGCCAAAGTCGCCAAGGGCGCGCCACTGGTAATACTCGAGGCAATGAAGATGGAGCACACCATTGCCGCACCGCACGATGGCCGGATCGCGGAAATCCACTTCAAGGCGGGCGAGCAGGTGAACGAAGGCGTCGAATTGCTCCGCCTGGAGCGGTAGAATTCC
>JANNXB010000409.1:0-1638 GCA_031409355.1 Betaproteobacteria bacterium
GGCTGGTCCTTCCGCGTGCGCCTGGACGAAGAAACCCTGAAGACCATCGCCACCATGACGCAGGGCGAATACTTCCACGCCGGCACCGCGGATGCCCTGCAAAAAGTCTACGAAACCCTGAATTCAAGGCTCAGCTTCGAGAGGAAAGAAACCGAAGTCACCGCCCTTTTCTCCGCAGTCGCCGCGCTCTTCACCCTGCTCGCTGGTTTGCTCTCGATTCTCTGGTTCAACCGGATTCTGTAGTCCCGCTCAGGCGACCCGCTGGAGGTAACTCTGGAACACGCCGACGTGCACGAACGCCGGGTCGGCGTCGTTCGGCCATAGCTCCTCGGCGCAGAAGCGCACATCGTAGGTCGGCTCGTCCGCCGCCTTGACGCCGTGGGCATGCGCATCCGGGAAGGGGTACGCCGGCGATTCTGCGACCACGACGCCGGTTTTGCCGCGGATGTAAGCCGGCATGCGGATGTGGCCGGGCACGAAGTCTTCCTTCACGCGTACGCGGTCCCCGGGCTTGAAGCGCTCGCGGCCGGACGCATTGGGGCGGCCCGGCGCGCTCGGGAGCGAGAGCGGGATCGCGCCGCCCGCGAGGCGCTCGAGTTCCTCGCGCGAGACGACGCCTTTCTCGACGAGCAGCGAGATCAGGCCGGTGAACTGGCGCTCGTAGTAGCCGGCGGCGAGGTGGTGGCGCGGCTCCATGCGCTCGATCGCGTGGCGGTACTCGTCCATGTTTAGCCAGCCCTGTTTCACCGCGAACGCAACGAGGGCGTTGGAGCGCTTTTCCCAATCGGCGTGGAATACCTCCGCCGTGGGCGAGTGTCGTACGCGGCCGAAACCCTGCTTGCCGCCCAGATCGTGCATGCCGTCCATGGTCAGAGCCCCTGGAGCCTGGCGACGCCGATCATGGCGTCCTTGGTGACCATCGAGGCGAGCTTCTCCTCGCTCCAGCCCTCGGTGCCTGCGGGCCGCAGCGGCAGGACCATGTAGCGCGTATCGGCCGAGGTGTCCCAGACGCGGATCTCCATCTCCGGCGGCAGGTCGAGCCCCATTTCGCGCAGCACGGTGCGGGACTCGCGCACGGCGCGCGCGCGGTACTCGAAGTCCTTGTACCAGTCGGGCGGCAGGCCGATGATGGTGTAGGCGGTGCACGAGCACTGCGTGCAGACGATCACGTTGTGCACCGAGGGCGTGTTCTCCAGCGCCACGAGGTGGCGGTGGTGCGCCGGCATGGACAGGCCCAGTTCGGCGACCGCCGCGCGGCCGTTCGCGATGAGCCGCTGCCGGAAGGCCGGATCGGTCCAGGCCTTGGCGACCACTCGCGCGCCGTTCTGCGGCACCCAGTCATCTTCCGCAGTCCGTACATGGGCGTCGATGAAGCTCTTCGGCTCGAGGCCACGGGCATCGAACACGGACTCGAGCGCCGCCACACGCCGTTCGACGGGGGCATCCTGACTATTATTTGAGGCCATGCGCGAAATTCTGCACCCGACATCCCCGTCGCGCAAGGATTCAGCAAGGGAGGTGAATCAAGTGCGGCCGGAAGTTCGTCCTCAAGGCGGGGATGAGCTACCAGGTGGCGGACAACGCGGAGCCGCACCGCTCCTTCACCGAGACGGGCGCGAAGCTTTTAATTGTCGATTG
>JANNXB010000410.1:0-1683 GCA_031409355.1 Betaproteobacteria bacterium
GTGGATACCGGATCGCGCACGATCTTGCCCGCCGGCACGCCCGGCCCGCGCGTGATGAGGCCCACGCGCAGCAAGCCTTCATAGGCCATCGGGCCCTTGAGGATCAGGCCGTGATCGCCGAGCCAGTCGCCATGGTCGGTGGAATAGACCACCAGGGTGTCTTGCGCGAGGCCGAGGTCGTCCAGCGCGGTGAGGATCCGGCCGACGTTGTGGTCGACGAGCGAAATCATGCCGTAGTAGTTCGCGATCAACTCACGCAGCTGCTTGTCGGTCTGCACCGGCGTGCGCGAATGCTTCTCGCGGAACGCGCGCAGTTCCTCGTCCGCCATCTTGGGCGTGCCGTAGAGGCTTTCCTTGTGCCACCACGGGCGCCGCTCAAGGTCCATCGTCCGGTGTTCGGGCAAGTCCACGTCGTCGGGATGATGCAGCCGGCTCCAGGGCTCCGGGCAGTCGAACGGGTGGTGCGGATCCGGAAAGGACGCCCACAGGCAGAAATTTTCGCTCTGGTGTGCGCGCAAATACTCGATCGTCTGGTTGCCGATCCAGGTCGAGTTGTGCCAGGCCACCGGCAGTGCAGAGTGCAAGGTCTGCGCCGCATCGCTTACCGGCGGCAGTTTGGTCCTCAGGAGGCGGTTCTTCTCCTCGCCCCGACCGTCGGCGTAGTACCAGCGTTCGTAATGCTGTCCGTACGGCGGCTTGAGCGGCAGCGCGGTGTTGTGTCCCTCGACCATCAGCTCGACCTGCTCGAAGCCCATGTAGGGTCCGTTCCAGTCCTGCGGCTGCGGCGAAGTCCGGCACTCCGGCGTGCCGGTGGGCGCAAAGCTGTGCGCGGTCTTGAAGTGCGCCTTGCCGACGTAGCCGGTACGGTAGCCCGCTTTCGCGAACGTGCCGGCGAAACCCGCTTCGCCCGTCGCATCCGGCAGGTCGATGCCGTTGTCCGAGACGCCGTGCGTGCCGGGCAGCAGGCCGGTGAGGATTGAGGCGCGCGACGGCTGGCAGACCATGTTCGGCGTGATGCAGGCCGAGAAGCGCGTGCCTTCGCGCGCCAGCATGTCCAGGTGCGGCGTCTTGACCCGGCGGCCTTCAAAGCCGTAGCAATCGGCGCGCTGCTGGTCCGAGGTGATGAACAGGATATTCAAGTGTTTGTCCCTACTCCGGTTGAATGTTGGCAGCCTTGAAGAGGGCCGGCCAGCGGTCTGTTTCCTTGCGCACGAACTGCGTGAATTCCTCCGGCGTCGCGTTGGTCGAATTGTCCATGCCGATGGCGGCCAGCTTCTCGACGATGGCCGGCAGGCGCATGACGCGCAGGAGTTCCGCATGCAGGCGCGCGATCACCGCGGGCGGCGTGCCGGCGGGCGCCACCAGGCCCTGCCACTGCGCCACGTCGAAGCCTGCAAAACCCGATTCCGCCACCGTCGGCACATCGGGCAGCAAGGACGAGCGCTCTCGTCCGGTGACTGCGATCGCTTTCAACTTGCCGGCCTTGATGTGCGGCAGCGACGGCGCCATGCCGAGCATGCCGACCTTCACCTGCCCCGCCACCACATCGACGATGGCCTGGCCGCCGCCCTTGTACGGGATGTGCTCGGCCTGGAATCCGCCCAGCGTCTTCAGGCTTTCAAACGACAGGTGCTGCGGGCCGCTCTTGCCGGGCGTGGCGAACGATACCGCCGCGGGATTGCG
>JANNXB010000411.1:0-1767 GCA_031409355.1 Betaproteobacteria bacterium
TTCAACACGGGCGATGGCATCCGCATGGCGCTGGCCGCAGGCGCGGCGCCGACAGGTAACTGGTCGGGCTGCCACGCGGTCGCCTGGGAGAGGAACGCGCCGGAGTTCGGCGACCTCGCGATCGGCGACCAGTTCCAGAAGCACTCCTATCCCTGGGGCGTGTACATCAATGCGCTGGGCAAGCGCTTCGTCGACGAAGGCGCCGACTTCCGCAATTACACCTACGCCAAGTACGGCCGCGTGATCCTGTCGCAGCCGGGCCAGTTCGCCTGGCAGATTTTCGACGCCAAGGTGAAGGGACAGCTGCGCGACGAGTACAAGATCAAGCAGGTGACCAAGGTGACGGCCAACAGCCTCGAAGAGCTGTGCGCGAAGCTGGAGGACACCGACGGCAAGGCGGCGCTGGAGGAACTGCGGCAGTACAACGCCGCGGTGCGGACGGACGTTCCCTTCAACCCGAACGTCAAGGATGGAAGGGGGACGAAAAACCTGAAGATCAACAAGAGCAACTGGGCGAACACGCTCGACACCCCGCCGTTCGAAGCCTATGCGGTGACCTGCGGCATCACCTTCAGCTTCGGCGGCCTGAAGATCAACACCGACGCGCAGGTGGTTTCCTCGGACGGCGTGCCGATTCCCGGCCTCTATGCCGCCGGGGAACTGGTCGGCGGAATTTTCTATTTCAACTATCCGGGCGGAACAGGGCTCACCAACGGCGCGGTATTCGGCAGGATTGCCGGCACCAACGCGGCGTCGCGCTAAGCGTATGAACGTATCCGAAGTAATGGTGCAGTACCTGAAGGCGGCGGGAATCGGCCATGTGTTCGGCTATCCGGGTGATCCCAACGTGGAATTCATGGAAGCGGCGCGGCGCGCCGGGATGCAGTTCGTGCTTGGCCGGCGCGAAGGAACCGCCGGCCTGATGGCCGAGGCCTATGGCTTCCTGACCGGACGGCCCGGCGTGTGCATGTCCACGCTTGGACCTGGTTCATCGAACATGGTGAACGCGGTGGCCAACGCATGGCTGGACCGCGTGCCGATGATCGCGATCTCCGGGCAAATCGAGCGCAAGCGCGAGCAGACCTTCACCCACCAGGTGCTGAACCACAACCTCATCTTTTCTCCGGTGAGCAAGTGGGCGACGCAGGTGGCGCCCGACACGGTCGGCGGGATCATGCGCAGGGCGCTGCGCACGGCGATGGCCGAGCGCCCGGGGCCGGTGCACATCACGACGCACGCGGACGTGGTCGGTATGGACGCGACAGATGCGGACGTAGCATTGCCGCCGTTGAAGGTGTTTTCCGGAATCCCGGCGAATGCCGATTTGCAGGAGCGACTGCGCAAGGCGCGCCGGCCCATGGTGCTTGCCGGCATCGCCGCGCAACGCGCGGACGCGCACGTCGCTCTTGCGCGGCTCGCGGACACGGTGGGACTGCCGGTGGTCGTGGCGCCGATGGCGAAGGGCGTCATCGCCGAGGACCACGCCTTCTACGCCGGCACGCTCGACATGGCGTGCAACGCCTTCATGTGGGATTTCCTCAAGGGCTGCGACCTGCTGCTCGCGGTCGGCTTCGATGCGGTCGAGTTGATCAAGCCCTGGCAACTGTCGGTGCCGACCGTGCATATCGACGCCGTACCGAACACCGACCAGGTCTATCCGGCGGAAGTGGAGTTTGTCGGCGACATCGCCGCGATTCTCGACGCTCTCGCTTCGGGATGGAAAGGCGAGGCGCGATGGCAGGCGGCCGAGGTGCGCCGCCACCGCGA
>JANNXB010000412.1:0-6747 GCA_031409355.1 Betaproteobacteria bacterium
CGCGACCGCTGGGCGGAGGCTTCGGTGATCGTCTACCTGCCCGAATCCACCATCGCGCCCCTGATGGAGGAGATCAATGCCAGGTACAAGGGCTTGAAGTGTTTCAGCCTACCCAGCATGGGCGCAGACGCCGCCGATGCCTCGCGCCGCCACATCGAGCTCGGCGTGCGCGGCGCTCCCGCCGAGGTCGAACCCGCGATGGCGGACATCCGACGCGGCGTCCAGGCTCTGGGCGGTCAATTCGAGGAAGTCGCGCCGCAGCTGTGAATCGTTCACAGCGTTAACTGGTCCCAACACCGTGGCCGGCCGCGGTATAGACTTCCTTCATCATCGTCATGGGTGGGCGAATGCACGGATCCGATCGCAGGCGGTTCCTCATCGGCGCGGCAGCATTCCTGGCCGCGCGCCCGGTGTGGGCGCAGTCGCCGCGGGTCGCCCGTGTTGGCGTGCTCGGAACCTGGCCCCCGTCAAATCCCGCGGGTGCTCCAACCTGGAGGGCATTCCATGAGGAGTTGCGGAGGCGCGGCTGGGAGGAAGGGCGCAATCTTCTGATTGAGGGCCGCTATACCGAGGCGCGTCCGGAGAGCAATGCTGTTTTCGCAGGCGAACTGGTGGCCGCGGGGGTCGATGTCATCGTCGCCGGCAATTCGCAAGCCGTGGATGCTGTTCGGAAAGCGACGCGCAGCATTCCAATCGTGATGACCAATGTGTCGCACGTTGTGGAAGCCGGTTACGTCGCATCGCTGGCCCATCCCGGCGGAAACGTCACTGGCGTGACCAATCAACTCAGCGACCTGATGGCCAAACACCTCGAGTTCCTCCTCCAGTTAAGCCCTGGCTTGAAAAAGGTCGGTGTACTCTGGTCGCCCGATAACACTGGCTCCGCGCTTGCGTACAAGGACATGGAGGCCGTCGCGCGTGGGCTCGGTATCGATCCGCTCTCTCTGCCCGTGAGCTCGCGGGCTGATCTGGATCTCGGTCTCGCGATTGCGCGGCGCGAAAGCGTGCGAGCTCTGCACGTACATCCGACGGCCGCCATTGGTGCGGTATACCGTCAGATTCGAGACTGGGCGCTGCAGCAGCGCGCGATGACAATCTCGGGGTCCCATGCATTTACCCGGGGCGGGTTCCTCATGTCCTATGGAGCCGATTTTGCGGAAATCTGGCGCATTTCGGCGTCTTTCGTTGATCGTATTCTGCGCGGAGCGAATGCGAAGGATCTCCCGGTGCAGCAGCCAACCAGATTCGAACTGGTCATCAATATGAAGATTGCTGGCGCGCTTGGCGTGACCGTCCCGCCATTGGTACTCGTTCGCGCGGACGAGGTGATTCGATAGTCGAATGCGGGTGCGTTGCCCGCCGTGAATAGATCACGGCGCGGCAGCGACCTGAGGGCGACCGCGTTTTTGACCACTTTTATGACCATGGGCAGAATAGCGGTCATTCGTCTCCCGAAAGGTCCGGCATGCCCACCATTCAAGCCTCCGAATTCAAGGCCAAGTGCCTCGCGCTGATGGACCAGGTCGCGCGTACCGGCCAGACTATCGTGGTTACCAAGAACGGCAGGCCGGTCGCGGAACTGCGTCCGCACCGTCCGCCGCGCGCCAAGACGCTCATCGGCCTGCACAAGGGGCGAATCGAAATCCGCGGCGACATCGTGTCGCCGATCGGATCGCGGCTGTGGAAAGCCAGGCGGCCCTCATGACCGCCGATGAACGACTGCTTGACTGGCGCCACGCCATGGAAAGGCACGACGCGCGCAAGTAGGGCTCGCGGGCGCCGCTGTTGCAAATGAAAAGCCCCGCGCGTGGCGGGGCTTTTGGTGCTGCGCCGTGCAAGTCCGGAGACTTAGGCGGCTTTCTTGGACTTCGCCATGCCCTTCACGGTCTCGGTCGCGGCGGCAACGTTGGCTTCCGCGATCTCGGTCGCCTGCTTGGTGACCTTGTTGAAGTTGTCGTAGGCCGAGTTCGCGGCGGCGAGCATCTGCTTTACCGCGCTAACGGCGACATCCGAGCCGGCCGGGGCGTTCTTGGCGGCTTTGTCGAGCAGCGAAACGAAGTTCTCGTTCCACTCGGTGACGCGCTTCTCGGTGGCCTTGGTGAACTCGGTGTTGGTCTGCGTCGCCACTTCGTATACGCTCTTCGAGTAGGCGATGGCCTTCTCGATGGTCGGCTGCGCGAAGGTGCTCTGCAGGTTCACCAGCTCCTGCACGTCCTTGGCACCGGCCAGGGCGCGGGCGTTGGCGATCGAATCTTCGAAGGCGGCCTTGACGGCGTTGGCGTTCAGGCTGGCGAATTTCTCGAAGGCGGCGAACTGGTTCGTCGCGAGCGAGAGGATGGCGTCCATGTTGGCCTTGGTCGTCGCTTGGATCTGTTCCGGGGTCACGTACATTTGAATCTCCTTGAAAGGGTTGGTTAGTGATCTTTTCGGGCGCTTTGTGCGCCGCAGCAAAACGAATTCTAGGCTTATCTCCATTTAAGTCAAGAACATTTTGCAGTGCAGCATAATTAATTGATGTATCGCACAAATCGTATGAAACAACAGGGCTTTAACCCAAAGTCAGGGCTCGCTAACTAATGAATAAGGGGTCCCGAGGCTTAGCGTCCCAAGAGCATCTTCCAGCCCGTCTGTGGTGGGTCCTGGCCGGGCTGACCGTGGTCTGGGGCTTCAACTGGACCGCCATGAAGGTGGCGATTGTGGATATCGCGCCGCTCACCTTCCGCACGCTGTGCCTGGGCCTGGGGTCGGGCGTTTTGTTCGCTTTCCTGCGCGCTAGCGGCCAGCCGCTGGCGATCCCGCGCGCCCAGTGGAAACGCCTCGCCCTGCTGGCCTTCTTCAATATCACCTGCTGGAACATCCTGGTGGTGTTCGGCCTCGCGCACATGCCCTCGGGCAGGGCGGCGATCCTCGCCTACACCATGCCCGCCTGGGCAATCCCGCTCTCGGTGCTGCTGCTGGGCGAGCGCCTGACGGCGCGCAAGCTGCTCGGCCTCGCGCTCGGCATGGCCGGCATGGCGCTGCTGGTCTGGGACGAGTTCCACCGCATCCAGGGCGCACCGCTCGGGGCGCTGCTCGTCCTAGGGGCCGCTTTCTCCTGGGCTATCGGCACCCTCCTGCAGAAAAAGTACCCGGTGGACGCGCCGCTTGCCGCCTATACAGCCTGGCTGATGCTGCTGGGCGGCGTGCCGATCTACGCCGGCGCGCTGCTATTGGAGGATTTCAGCAAGCTCGCCGATGTCAGCCTTACCTCGGCACTCGGCGCGGCCTACAACGTGCTGCTCGCCTTCGCGTGGGCGCACTGGGCCTGGATCAAACTCGCTACCAGCGTTTCGGTGACCGTGTTTTCCCTGTCGATGCTGGTGATACCCGTGGTCGGCGTATTCAGCGGCATGCTGTTCCTGGGCGAGCAGCCGGGCTGGCCGGAGTACACGGCGCTTGCCTTCGTGCTGGGCTCACTGGCTACGGTGATCGTCCCCCAGAAGAAAGGGTAATGGCGCGGACGCCCGGCACGCGGGCCGGGTCCCAGTTCGGAACAGCCCATTCGAGAAGATTCCGCCTGGCAAGACCTGTCGGCGCCGGCATGCCGAGGAAGGCCAACGCTTGCGGAAGGTCCTCCGGCCGCGCATCGGTCGCGCGAGTTTGCTTGGAGAGCTTTTCGCCCGCGGCGTTGGTCGCCACGGGCACGTGCAGGTAGCGAGGCGTCGGTACGCCGAGCAGGCGCTGCAGGTGGATCTGGCGCGCGGTGGAATCGAGCAGGTCGGCGCCGCGCACCACGTCGGTCACGCCCTGAGCGGCGTCATCCACGACCACGGCGAGCTGGTAGGAGACGATGCCGTCGGCGCGCCGCAGGACGAAATCGCCCACTTCGCGCTCGACGGACTGTTGCAGATTTCCCTGCACCCTGTCCGTGAACAGGATCGCCTCAGAGGCGGTTCGTACTCGAATGGCGCGCGGCGATTTGCCCGGCGCGATGCCGGCGCGGCAGGTCCCCGGATAAATCCGCGAGCCGTCGATCGCAAGCGCGGAATCCTCGAGCTCCTTGCGTGTGCAGGAACAGGGATAGGCGCGGCTTTGGAGTTTTCGAAGTGCGTCCTCATAGAGTTCCAGGCGCGCACTCTGGTAGACGACGGCCCCGTCCCACTCCATGCCGAAGGCTTGCAGCTGCTTCAGGATCGTGTCCACCGCGCCGGGAACAACCCTGGACTGGTCGAGGTCTTCCATTCGAACGATCCACTGGCCGCTGGCGTGGCGGGCGTCGAGCCAGCTTGCCAGTGCGGCAACCAGTGAGCCGAAATGCAGCGGGCCGGTGGGGGAGGGGGCGAAGCGACCTACGTAGGGCATTGGCTTGAAGCGATGGCGGTTGCCCCAATATACACTTCAGCCCTCACCTGAAAGGACACCGGAAATGGCGACGATCGATCTCACCAAGGAAAACTTCGACCAGACCATCAATGGCGACAAGACCGTCATCATCGATTTCTGGGCGCCGTGGTGCGGCCCCTGCCGCGGCTTCGCGCCGGTGTTCGAGAAAGCCTCCGAAGCGCATCCCGACGTGGTGTTCGCGAAGATCAATTCCGACGAGCAGCAGGAACTCGCGGGCGCCTTCAACATCCGCTCGATCCCGACCCTAATGGTGTTCCGCGAGAAGGTCGTCCTGTTCCAGCAGGCCGGCGCGCTGCCCGGGCAGGCCCTGGAGCAGGTGCTGACGCAGGCGAAATCGCTCGACATGGCGAAAGTCCACGCGGAAATCGCCGCGCAACAGAAGGACGGCGGCTCGGCGCAGGCCAGCCAATAGGGATGCGCACATGATCGAGATCCGCCGCGGCACCGAGCGCGGCCATGCCGAGCACGGCTGGCTGGATTCCTGGCACTCGTTTTCTTTCGCCGATTACCACGATTCGGCGCACATGGGCTTCAGCGCGCTGCGCGTGATCAACGAGGACCGCATCCAGCCGGGCACCGGTTTCGGCACGCACGGCCATCGCGACATGGAGATCATCAGCTACGTGCTGGAGGGCGCGCTCGGCCACAAGGACTCGATGGGCACCGGCTCGACCATCGTCCCGGGCGACGTGCAGCGCATGAGCGCGGGGCGCGGCGTGCAGCACAGCGAGCAGAACCACGACAAGGCGGGCGTCACGCATTTCCTGCAGATCTGGATCGAGCCAAACGTGCGCGGCATCGCGCCAGGCTACGAGCAGAAGCATTTCGACGGTCCTTCGAAGCGCGGCCGGCTGCGCCTGGTCGCCTCCAGCGATGGCGCGGACGGCTCGGTCACCATTCACCAGGATGCGCGGATCTACGCGGGGTTGTTCGCGGGCGCGGAGAGGGCTGTCCAGCCGATCGCCCCCGGACGCAAGGCCTACCTGCATGTCGTGCGGGGCAAGCTCACGGCCAACGGCACGCCGCTCGCGGCCGGCGACGCGCTGAAAATGACTGGCATACCCGAAGTCGTGCTCGAGCAAGGCGAGGACGCGGAAGCACTGCTGTTCGACCTGCCGTAAAGCCGTGTCGTCCGCGCTCGTCTGGTTCCGCCGCGACCTGCGCGACTTCGACCATGCCGCGCTCCATGCGGCCCTCTCGGCGCACGATTGCGTGCACTGCGCCTTCGTTTTCGACAGCGAAATCCTTGACGCCCTGCCGCGCCGCGACCGCAGAGTCGAGTTCATCCTCGGGTCCGTCCGCGAGCTGAAAGGCGCGCTGGAATCGCGCGGCGCCGGCCTGCACGTGCTGCGCGGCCGCGCGCGCGAAGAGATCCCGCGCCTCGCGCGCCAGCTTGGCGTCGCCGCGGTCTACGCAAACCGCGACTACGAGCCGCAGGCTATCGAGCGGGATTCGGCGGTGGAGCGCGCGCTGGCGGACGCCGGCATTGCCTGGCATACGCGCAAGGACCAGGTCGTGTTCGAGCACGGCGAGGTGCTCACCGGATCCGGCAACGCGTTTTCGGTGTTCACGCCCTACAAGAACGCGTGGTTGAAGAAGTTGACGCCTTTCTTCGTCAAGCCGTATCCGGTGGCGAAGTACGCGTCTCGAATCGCGCCGGCGCCGGACGACTTGCCGTCGCTCGAGGCGCTCGGTTTCGAGCGCACCGACCTGGCGATCGCGCCAGGCATGGCGGGCGGGCACGCGTTGCTCGCTGATTTCAAGCGGCGCATCGCCGCTTACGGCGAGCGCCGCGACTACCCGGCGCTGAAGGGACCTTCCTATCTGTCGGTGCACCTGCGTTTTGGCACCGTGTCGATCCGCGAGCTGGCGGGCTATGCCTGGAAACACGGGAGCAAGGGCGCGGCGACCTGGCTGTCGGAACTGGCGTGGCGCGATTTCTACTTCATGATCCTCGCGGTCCGGCCGGACGTGGTGGCTGGCGCGTTCAAGAGAGAGTTCAACGCCCTGAAATTCGACGACGACGAAGCCTGTTGGCTGGCGTGGTGCCGGGGCGCCACCGGCTATCCGCTGGTCGACGCGGCGATGCGCCAGCTGAACAGCACCGGCTACATGCACAACCGGTTGCGCATGGTGACGGCTTCGTTCCTGGTGAAGGACCTGGGCATCGACTGGCGGCGCGGCGAGCGCTACTTCGCGCAACACCTTAACGACTACGACCTGGCGGCGAACAACGGCGGCTGGCAGTGGGCCGCCTCCACCGGGTGCGACGCACAGCCCTATTTCCGAATCTTCAATCCGGTCACGCAGTCCGAGCGCTTCGACGCCGAGGGCAGGTTCATCCGCAAGTACGTTCCCGAACTC
>JANNXB010000413.1:0-7251 GCA_031409355.1 Betaproteobacteria bacterium
GGCGACAACCTCGCGGCCACCTTCAGCCCCGAGCTCTCGGACTTGACGCTCTACGTGATCGACGTGGCGGCGGGCGACAAGATCCCGCGCAAGGGCGGGCCCGGCATCACCAAGTCCGACCTGCTCGTCATCAACAAGATCGACCTCGCGCCGATGGTGGGCGCGTCGCTCGAAGTGATGGAACGCGATTCGAAGAAGATGCGCGGCAAGCGGCCGTTCGTCTTCAGCAACCTGAAGACCGGGCAGGGCCTGGACACGATCGTGGAATTCATCGAAACGGAAGGAATGCTATGCGAAGCACAGCCGCAGCCTTGATTTTGTTTTCGGGCAAAGTATTCGCGCATCCAGGCCACGGCGCGCTAGAAGGCCATTTTCATGGCTGGGGCGTGGAGCATGCGCTGCTATTTGCCGTGATATTGGGGTTACTGGCATTTGCAGTTACGAGGAAGTAGGCGAAAGAGAATCAGTTCTGGTGGAGTCTTTCCATGGCGAACATCAAGCGCATCGATCATGTGGCTATCGCAGTACGCGACGCCGATCAGGCCGCCGAGCAGTACATCAAACTGCTCAATGCAGTCCATATCCGCACGGAAATCCTGCGTGAGAAGGCCGGCACGGTGAAGGTCGCCTATATGCAGATCGGCGAAAACGTGCTGTCGCTGGTGCAGTCGCTCGAAGCCGACGGCTTCATCAACCAGCACATCGACAAGCACGGCGAAGGCCTTCATCACATGGGCCTGGAGGTCGATGACCTCGCCGAGTTCATCCAGGAAGTCGAAGGCAAGGGCTACCGGATTCCCTTGCGAGACGAGTTCAGCAACCGCAGCGAAGTGGTGCTGCGCCCGCGCGATGCCTCGGGCGTGGTGTTGCAGGTCCTGCAGTGGAAAGGCGGCAGCGACGCCACCATCGAAGACCGGATCGATCGCATCCACAAGCTGCAGAATCGGCCCGGATAATTCAAGTTATGCGGCGCGGGACGCTGAATGGCAATCGTCATGCAATGGTTGCAATCGGGCCTAGAGGCGACGCTGACGGCGATCCAGACGCGCCGGCTTGACCTTCAGGTGCGTGGCACTCCATACTCGACGCAGCACTGCGTAGTCAGAACGGTTGCTGCAAATCAATTGTCATCAACGCTGGAGGGGAATTGCCATGAAGCGCTTGTCTGTCATCACCGCTGGGCTGCTCGTTGTCGCATTCAGCGTTTTCGGCTGTGCAGGATATCCGCAAGGGCCGGGTTGGGTTACCTTGATCGATGGTGACAAAGGGTTGGAGAACTGGAATCGAAGCGGCGATGCCAACTGGAGAGCCGAAAGCGGTGCCATCGTGGCCGACAAAGGCAAAGGCGGGTTTCTCGTCTCGAAGGACTCCTACAAGGATTTCATAATCTATGCCGAGTTCTGGGCCGAAACTGATACCAACAGCGGCATCTTCATCCGCGCCGCCGATCCCAACAAGATTGGCGCTGCCAGTTCCTACGAAGTAAACATCTGGGACATACGCCCGGACCCGATCTATGCCACGGGTGGGATCGTCAATTTTCCGCGGGTGCCGGTGCCAATCGTCCACAAGGCCGGAGGCAGATGGAACACCTTCGAGATTTACGCGAAAGACGCGAATGTGTCCGTCAAGCTCAATGGGGTCCTCACCGTCAGCATGCAGAACAGTGAGTTTTCGAAAGGCCCGTTCGCACTTCAATATGGCGCTGGCGTCAAGGATGCCACCGGTGGCGCCATCAAGTGGCGCAAGGTGCAAATCAAACCGCTATAGCGCGCGACCTGTCGGCTGCCGCTTAACAAGGCGTCGCAGCCGACCACACGAAAAGCCGCGCAAGGCCGGTGATTTGGCCAGCCGCCTCGACGGACGGATGCTCCGACTCGCATGGTGGACTGGGAAGTGATCGGGCCGCTGTTAACGCAAAGAGTTCACGAATCCCTGTGCGCGGCCATGCGCGCCGGAGCGCCTGTGCCTGAGTGTTCGCTGGATCTCGATCGCTCCAGGACTACTGTCGAGGTGGATGCTGCCGGATGGACCTGGCAAGGCCGGCGCTTCCCTTACCTGGAAACCTGCAAAGACAGGACCATCTACCACTGGACCGGCGAAGACTTCCAGCCGGTGCAGCGCTACACGAGCTCGCTGATCAAGCTGGTGCCAACGAAGTGGGGGCCGCCGACCTTCGAGATCGACGGCATCAAGATGCTGCCCACGGCAAAGGTTTCGCCCTATGCGGACGCCGAGCGCAAGGTCGGCCTGATCCAGCCGCGGGGCAAGACGATCCTCGATACCTGCGGCGGCCTGGGCTACTTCGCTGCCTGGTGCCTCCAGGGCGGGGCACGGCAGATACTCTCGTTTGAAAAGAATGCCGACGTGATCTGGTTGCGCGGCCTGAATCCCTGGTCGCCGCAGGCGGGGGGCGCGTTGACGCTCACCCATGGCGACATCACGCAGGAGATCGTCAAGCTGCCGGATGGCTCGGTCGACGCGATCCTGCACGACCCGCCGCGCTTCGGCATCGCCGGGGAGCTCTATTCGCAGGCCTTCTATGACCAGCTGGCGCGCGTTCTCAGGCGCAAGGGCAGGTTGTTCCACTACACCGGCTCACCGAACAAGCTCACCAGCGGCCGCGACGTGCCCAGGGAAGTACTGAAGCGCCTGAGGAATTCCGGTTTTGTCGCGCAAGTGAACGGCGACGGGATACTGGCGGTGACGAAGTAAAATTGCGCCATGCCAAAAGGTGTCGTCGACCTCGAAGGACTCAAGAGCCCGCAGAGCCAGGCGCTGCGCGACCTGCAGCCGCGCGCGGGCCGGCCCTTCAACCTGACCAAGATCGGCCACGTCGTCCTCATGACCGCGGACCTGGATCGTTCGGTGAAGTTCTACACGGGCATACTCGGCTTCCGCGTGTCGGACGTCTATCCCGAGACCATGATGCAGGGCCGCATGGTGTTCATGCGTTGCGCCGCGGACCATCACGGCGTCGCGCTGGTGGGACAGGCGCCTGGCGCATCGCCGCAGCATGAGTTGCATCACATGGCGTTCGAGGTTTCAACCCTGGATGAAGTGTTCGGCGCGTGCGAATGGCTGAAGAAGAACGGCGTGAAGGTCGAGTTCGAGGGCCGGCGCCGCGCCGGCTGCCAGGTCGCGGTCGAGTTTCGCGATCCGGACGGCCACTGGCTGGAGATCTACTGGGGCCTGGACCAGGTCGGCCCAGACGGGAAGATCCGCCCGCCGCAAGAGTGGCGCGAGTGCTTCACGCTGGAAGAGGCGGTCGCCGACGCGCCGCCTGGCCAAGACGTCCGACGAAATCGTTGAACACGCGCGTATTTACCACCCGCGAAGCGATTCGCCGGCGCGTCCTGCGCGGCATTGCCCTCAATCGCCAGCCGGGCCTGCATTTTCCGGCCAGCTTCCTCGGCATCCTTTTCGATCGTGTCAGGCGCTCGGGCGCGCGGCTGTCGCTGGATCCCGGGCCTTGGTGTCGCGATGCCGGCGGCCAGACCCACATGGCGGCACTCACGGTACTCGCCGATCTCGCGCTGGGGGCGAGCATCCGCGTGCAGCTCTCACCCGAGACGCGGCTCGCGACCGTCAGCCTGGGCCTGCAGTTCACAGGCGCGCCGCGCACGGGGCGACTGCGCGCCGAGGGGGAGTTCCAGGGATTCTTTGCCCGCGGCGCCGGGCGGCTGGGCATGAGCCGGGTCGAGGTCCACGGCGGCGCGGGACTGGTTTGCTACGGCAGCGGCACCTTCATGGCGCTGCAGCCGCCGAAGAACGTCACTTTGCATCCGGTGCCGTTTCGCACGCGGAAGTCTCCCGAGCCTTCCCGATTGGGTGAAGAAGACCTGAATGCGGAAGAAAAGCAAATCCTGCGGCGGGCGGACGCGGCGCTGGCGGCGCGCGGAAACTTCATCGAGAACTTCTGGGGCGCTGCGCGCAAGCTCGAGAACGGCCAGCACGTCGGCAACCGCGTGGGCCATGCCCAGGGCGGGATCCTGATCGGCATGGCGGCCGCGAACGCCGCCGCGGCGCTGCCTGCGAGCTGGAAAATGTCGGGAATCACCGCCCTGTACGTCAGTCCGGGAGAAGGCAAGGTACTGCAGGCGCAATCGAAAGTGATCCACCAGGGCAGGCTCACCGCGGTGGTGCGTACCCGGATCACCGGCAAAAACCGCCGGCGGGTACTGGAAGTGGTCACGACGCACGCCACATGACCATCGCCGCAGAAGTCGCCCGCCGCCGCACCTTCGCCATCATCTCCCACCCGGATGCGGGCAAGACCACGCTCACCGAGAAGCTGCTCCTCTTCGCGGGCGCGATCCAGATCGCCGGCAGCGTCAAGGCGCGCAAGGCCTCGCGCCACGCCACCTCGGACTGGATGGAGATCGTGAAGCAGCGCGGCATCTCGGTCGCCTGCGCCGTGATGCAGATGTAGTACCGCGGCACCGTGATCAACCTGCTCGACACGCCCGGCCACCGCGATTTCTCCGAGGACACCTACCGCGTGCTCACCGCCGTGGATGCGGCGCTGATGGTGATCGACGCCGCCAACGGCGTCGAGTCGCAGACCCTGCGCCTGCTCGAAGTGTGCCGCGGGCGCGGCACGCCGATCATCACCTTCATCAACAAGATGGACCGCGAGGTGCGCGAGCCGATCGCGCTGATCGAGGAGATCGAGCGCGCGCTGGGCATGCCCTGCGCGCCGCTGACCTGGCCGGTGGGGCAGGGCAAGGAATTCAAAGGGATCTACGACCTGCGCCGCGACGACATGCGCGTATTCGCGCCGGGCGCCGACCGGCGCGGCGGCGAGGACGAGATCGTTTCCGATCCGGCGGTGCTGAAAGAGCGCTTCGGCGCGGCTTTCGAAACCTCGTGGAACGATATCGATGTCGTGCGCCATGCGGCGCCGGCATTCGATCGCGCGGATTTCCTCGCCGGCCGGCAGACGCCGGTGCTGTTCGGCTCGGCGATCAACAACTTCGGCGTGCGCGAAGTGCTGGACGCGGTGGTCGACCTCGTGCCGCCGCCGGGCCCGCGCCAGTCGCTGCAGCGCGAGGTGCGCTCGGAGGAGCCCGCGCTCTCGGGCGTGGTCTTCAAGATCCAGGCCAACATGGATCCGGCGCATCGCGACCGGATCGCCTTCGTGCGCCTGTGCTCGGGACGCTTCGAGCACGGCATGACGCTGCACGTCCATCGCACCGGCAAGAAGCTGCGTCCGACCGGCGTGGTGACCTTCCTCTCCCAGCGGCGCGACCGCGTGGATGAAGCCTTCGCCGGCGACATCATCGGCATCATCGCGCGCGGCGGACTGCAGCTTGGAGATACCGTTACCGAGGGCGAATCCTTGCAGTACACCGGCCTGCCGTTCTTCGCGCCGGAGCTGTTCCGTAGCGTGGAGCTGCTTGATCCGATGCGCAGCAAGCAGTTGAACCGCGGCCTGCAGGAACTCGGCGAGGAGGGCGCGATCCAGGTGTTCCGTCCCGTGCTCGGCAACAACCTGCTGCTGGGCGCCATTGGCGTGCTGCAGTTCGAGGTCGCCGCGCATCGCCTCAAGTCCGAGTACGGCGTCGAGGTGCGCATGGCGCCCGCCAACTACTTCGGCGCTCGCTGGGTGAGCGCGGACGAGGACGCCGAACTGCGGCGCTTCTGCGACAACAACCAGGACAAGCTCGCCGTGGACGCGGCGCAGGAACCCGCCTACCTGCTCGGCTCGCGCTACGACCTGGAACTGACGCAGAAACACTGGCCGTTGATCCATTTCCACGCCATGCGCGAACACGCGGGGCTGGAGTTGCAGACTTGATTTATCCGACCGATCTTGCTTCGTTCCTCGAACTGTTGCGCCAGCACGGCGACGCGGCCTACGGCCTGATCTTCGCGTTTGCCGGTTCGCATAGCCTGCTGCTAACGCTGTTCGCCGGCTATGCCTCGAGTTCAGGCGCGCTAAGCATTGGCACGCTCATCGTGATCGTATGGGCTGGCAGCTTTGCGGGCGATGCGTTCCGCTTCTGGATCGGGCGCCGTTTTGGTGCCGATTGGCTCGTGCCCTTTGCGCGACTTCACCGTGCCAGCCAGATCGTGATCCGGCTCGCGGATCGGTACTATGTCTGGATGATCCTGTTGCATCGCTATCCGCACGGCATTCGCGGCGTCGCTGGTTTTGCCTACGGCATGTCGCGATTGCCCTGGTCCACATTCCTCGCGCTCAATTTCGTCGCGGCTGGCCTTTGGTCTGGTGTCATTCTCTCGGCCGGATATGCGTTTGGCCGAGTCTCGGAGAAACTCATGAATGATGCCTCCTCGAGCCTGGGCGCCGTCATGCTGATTGTTTTCCTTCTCCTGTCGTGGATCCTGAGCAGGAAACTCGAACGCATCGTCGAGCAAAGGCCCCACGAATGAACGCTCTCTGCCATATCCTGCTCTGGACCGACTCGACTGCCGCCTATCTCGATGCGATAAAGGCCGCCGGCCTGGCCGACCGTGTCGTGATCGACACTTTGCCCCGCAAGGAGAGACCCTCGGCCGAGCAGCTGGCGCGTACCGAGGCGCTGATGGCGTATACCGTTCCGCCGGGCGTGCTGCCAGGAATGCCGAAACTGCGCTGGGCGCAGTGCATGATGGCCGGGGTGGAGGCCTGGATCGCCTTGCCTGACCTGCCGGAGAAGCTGGTGCTGACCTGCGCGCGCGGCACTCATGCCGAATCGATGCCGGAGAACATCCTGGGTGCGTTGTTCCATGTCGCCAAGCCTTATGCCGCAGCGGCTGAGAACCAGAAGAACAGAAAATGGGTGCAGACCGTCGCGCAGCCGCTGACCGGCAAGACGCTCGGCATCCTCGGGCTCGGCGCCATCGGCCAGGGCGTCGCCCGCCTGGCCGTCGCACTGGGCATGCGTGTGATCGGCACCAAGCGCAGGCCGGAACCCGTGGCAAACGTCGCTGAAGTGTTTCCCGCGGACCGTACGCCCGAGGTGCTGGCGCAGTCCGACTACGTGCTGCTGCTGTTGCCTGCGACGGCGGAAACCGAGAATCTCATCAACGCCGAGAGCCTCGCGAAGATGAAACCCGGCGCCTGGCTGCTGAACTTCGGCCGCGGCCACGTGATCAAGGATGACGACCTGGTCGCCGCGGTCCAGGGACACAAGATCGCCGGCGCCCTGCTCGATGTGTTCCGGCAGGAGCCGCTGCCCGCGGACCACCCGTTCTGGAGCACCGACGGAATCATCGTGCTGCCCCATATCGGCGGCCCGCACCCGC
>JANNXB010000414.1:0-3529 GCA_031409355.1 Betaproteobacteria bacterium
TGCCGAGCGCGCCGCGCAGATCGGGGCGATCCTCGCGCGCGCGCCGCGCCCGCGGCGCATCTGGGTGTTCGCCTTCGGCTCGCTGATCTGGAATCCGGCGTTCCATTTCGTCGAACGCCGCACCGCGCGCATCCACGGCTTTCACCGCCAGTTCTGCCTCTGGGCGCGCGCCGGCCGCGGCAGCCCCGAGCGGCCCGGCCTGATGCTCTCCTTGGTATCGGGCGGCAGCTGCACCGGCGTCGCCTACCGCGTGGCCGCGAGCGCGGCCGCGACCGAACTCGACGTGCTCTGGCGGCGCGAGATGGCCACCATGGCGTATCGGCCGGTGTGGACCACCGCGCACACCCCCGACGGGCCGGAGCCGGCGATCGCCTTCAGCGCCAACCGCGAGCATGAGCGCTACGTGCCGGGGCTCGAGGATGATGCGGTGGCGCGCTACCTCGCCACCGGCGCCGGGCCGATGGGTCGCTGCTGCGATTACCTGTTCGACACGGTGGCGCACCTGCGCCAGCTCGGTATCCGCGACCGCAGGCTGGAGGCGCTGGAGGCCAGAGTCCGGGCGCACGGTGCCGAGCAATGAGGTGGATGTGGATTCCCGCCTGCGCGGGAATGATGACGGTGTTTTCGGTTTCGGCGAAGGAGGTCGCGCTGGACGTGGGCCACTACGCCGCCGAGCCGGGCGTCATCTCTGCGAGCGGCATCCCGGAGTTCGAATTCAATCTCGCCCTGGCCAATGTAGTAAAGGCCGAGCTGGAGCGGCACCGGGTGGCCGTGCGCCTGATCGGGGAGCGCGGCGACTACGCGGTGTTGCACCACCGCACGAGAGATGCGCGCGGCGCCGACCTGTTCGTCTCCATCCACCACGATTCGGTGCGGGAGCACCTGCTGCCGCAGGCGGACCGCTTCGCGGGGTTTTCGCTTTTCATTTCAAGGCAGAATCCGCAGCCGCGAAAAAGCCTGGCCTGCGCCAGCGCCATCGGTGCGAAACTGAGGGCCGCCGGCTTCACGCCCTCGCGCTACCATGCCGATCCGGTGCTGGGCGAAGCGCGGCCCTTCGCCGACGAGGCGAACGGCGTGCACTACTATGACAACCTCGCGGTGGCGCGCAGCGCGACCATGGCTTCGGTTCTGCTGGAGGGCGGCGTGCTCGTCAACCGGGAAGAAGAAAAACGAATGCGCGATCCGGAAGTGCGCGGGCGGATCGCGATGGCGGTGGCGGCAGGCGTCCACGAGTGTCTGGCAAAGGAGCCGTAGTGAAAGGGGGCATAGTGCGGATCGCTGTCCCGGTCGCGGTATTGATGTCCCTCTGGGCGGGTTCCGCCGCGGGCCAGCTATACCGCTGGGTGGAACCGGAAACCGGCGCGGTGAAGTTCTCCAGCTATCCGCCGCCCTGGTTCAACGATCCGGCGCAGCAGCCGCGCGCGCCGAAGGTCGAAGTGATCGCGCCCACCCGGAAGGCGCCGGCGTTCGAGCCCAGGCCGGAGGCGGATCGCGAGCCTGCCGCGCCGCCGGCCGGCGATGTGCCTCGCAACGACCGGCAGGGCCTCCTGAAGCTGCTGGCGCAACGGGCCGCGGCATTGATTGCGTCGCCGCCGGAGGCAATGGGCAAGGCATACGCCGACCTGGTTGAACCTCTTCAGCAATTGGAAAAACTGGACCGGCAATCCAAGCCTGTCGAACCGAAGGAAGAGTCGGCGCGCCTCGAAGAGAGATGGCAGATCGCCGTGCCTCTGGAAGGGCAACGCGCGGTGCTGCTGCAGCAGATTTCATCGCTGGGCCCGCCAGCGTCTGGCTCTCCGCCTGACAGGATCCAGAATGTCTGGGTCAACACGCAACGGTTGCTGGCCGCGCTCGGGTGGATGGATAGCGCGATTGTCGGCATCGATCCCAGAAAGGCGAATGCCAGGCATTTTGAGATGAACGCGTTGATCGACACGCTGGTCGCCCGGTGGGAACCGCATGTCGATCCAAGCTTGTTGAGGAAGAGTCGTGGCCGCTGAGTTCCGGCACGAGATGGTCGACGTCGGCGGCCTCCGCCTTCATTGCGCCGTGGCAGGTGAAATGCGCGGCGATGCCGCGCGCCCCCTGATGCTGTTCCTGCATGGCTTCCCGGAATTCTGGGCGGCGTGGAGGAAACCGATGGCGCATTTCGCGGCGCGCGGCTGGTTGTGCGTCGCGCCGGACCTGCGCGGCTACAACCTTTCGGACAAGCCCGAGGGCGTGGAGCTGTACAAGGCGAAACACCTGGTCAACGACGTGCTTGCGCTTGCGTCGCATTACTCGAAAAGCAAGTTCGTGCTCGTTGCCCACGACTGGGGCGGTGCGGTGGCCTGGGCGGTGGCGATCGGCGACGCATTGAAACCCGTGCAGAGGCTGTTGAAGCTGGTGATGATCAATTCGCCGCACCCGTACCTCTTCTGGCGCGAGCTCTCCAGCAATCCGGCCCAGCAGAAAGCGAGCGAATACATGAACGTCTTCCGCCTGCCGAAGGCCGAACGCGTACTCTCGGAAAACGGCTACGCGCGGCTGCTTGGCTCGTTCATGCACCTGCCCGAGGACTGGCGCGCGGAACTGGTCGCGGCCTGGTCGCAGCCGGGCGCGCTGACCGGCGGCCTGAACTACTATCGCGCTTCGCCGCTGTATCCGCCAACGGCCGACGATCCGGGCGCGAAGAAGCTGCAGTTCAAGCCGGAGGATTTCATGGTGCGCGTCCCGACCCTGGTGCTGTGGGGCGATCGCGACACGGCCCTGCTCACCGGCTGCGTCGAAGGATTGGAGCAGTGCGTGCCCGACCTGAAAGTAGTGCGCGCGCCGGACGCCTCGCACTGGATCGTGCATGAGAAGCCGGACTTTGTGTGCAGCGAAATCGAGAAATTCGTGGGGGAGGTGCATGGCTAAGACCGCAATCAAGCTTCGGGACCTGGAGTCGCAGGTCGGCAAGGAAGTCGGCGTCTCGCCCTGGGTCGAGATCACGCAGGCGCGCATCGACGAATTCGCCAGGGCGACCGAGGATTTCCAGTGGATCCACGTCGATCCGAAGCGCGCCAAGGATTCGCCCTTCGGCGGCACCATCGCGCACGGCTTCCTCACGCTGTCGATGCTGCCCAAGCTCTCCGAGTCCACCTTCGAGTTCGCCGACCGCAAGATGGGCGTCAACTACGGCCTGAACAAGGTGCGCTTCACCTCGCCCGTGCCCGCCGGCTCGAAAATCCGCGCGCGCTTCGTCCTCGCAAAGTTCGAGAAGATCGAGGGCAACGGCGTGCAGACCACCTGGAGCGTGAAGTTCGAGCGTGAAGGCGGCGACAAACCGGTGTGCGTCGCCGAATCCATAGGAAGGCACTACTTCTAGATGAAAAACAGCCGATGGAAAAACCGTCCCCCGAATTCCAACTGGGGCGACTTCGGCCCCGACGACCAGCGCGGCCGCATGAACTGGGTGACGCGCGAGAAGGTGCTGCAGGGCGTGGCCGAGGTGAAGGAGGGCCTGACCTTCGTGCTCTCGCTGCCGCTCGATTATCCGGGCGGCAAC
>JANNXB010000415.1:0-9709 GCA_031409355.1 Betaproteobacteria bacterium
TTTCCTGCAGCTCGATCTTCACAGGCCGAAAGAAATACTCCGTACGCACTCCCAGAGCCTTCGAAAGGTCGAGCAGGACGCGCGAGGAGGGAGTGGACTTCCCCCCCTCGTACTTGGAAATCGCCATCGCGGTGATTTCCGTTCGGTCCGCGAGCGCGCGCAACGACAGCCCTGCCGCCTTACGTGCCTGCTTGATGCGTTCACCGATCATTGTCTGCCCTTAGTTTACAACATTTACTTTAAATCATTAATTCTGTAAACTATCCTCCTTAAAGCCTCTTTTGTCAACAATTAGCTCGCCAACTCAATGGGTTAGGACAACCATCATGGTCAAAAATTTCCCTCTTCAAAGCGAGGAGCACTGACATGCGTGCTTCTGCTCACACCGCGATTTCCGGGATTTCGGCTCCCAAAAGATGCGCGATTTGACAGGGCGCAGGAACACGATGAATTCAAGACGCGGGACATCGACGCCCGTGCTCAGCATGTCCACCGGCAGAACCTTCGGATCGAAGGGTTGGTCGTCGCCGAAGTCCTCGCGCCGGAAGCGTCGGCGGACATTCAGTCAGGCAAGCCGGCGAATGTGCTTGCGCCGCTCGGCCTCGACCGCGAACTCCTCCAGGTCCGGGTCGAGCGCATTGCGCGCCGACACCACGCCGACCGGGTGGCCATTCTCAACGACCGGCGCGTGCCGGAAACCGTTCTCGTGCATGAGGAGCAGTGCGTAGCCGAACGTTTCGTCCGGCGAGACCGTTTTCGGGTCGGGCGTCATTACCTCGGCAAGCCTAGTCGCGCGCGGATCGCAACCCGCTGCCAAGACGCGGTAGACGGCGTCGCGTTCCGTGAAAATCCCTACAAGGCGCGCCTCTTCCACCACCAGCACGGCGCCGACTTTGCCATTCCTCATCAGCTGCGCCGCGTCGCTGACGCTCGCTTCCGGCGGCGCAACGACCAGCTTGCGCTGCTCGATGACGCGCCGGATCGACAGTTCAAGCATTCCCGGTACCTCCTGTAGACCAGGACAGGCTATCGGGGAGCAGCGCGCTCGCCTTGACGCGGATCAAGCAGAGTCACCAGAACAAGGGACGTCAGGATGAATAGCGCGATCGCCGCGGCATTGCCCCAGGCGCCCACTCGTAGCGCCCACGATGCTTCGGGCAGGAAGTTGCCGAAGGTTCGAAGGGCAAGAGATGCGTGCAGCAGCACGAGCGGCGCATAGAGCACCGCCCGGTAGGGAAAGCGCACGCGCAGCACCGCCGGCAGGATGACCGGCGCGTGGCCGAAGACCATCGAGAAGACAAAGCCGACAAAGATCGAATGCAGCGCGGCGTCGAAGGCTATCGAGGCAGTCATCAGCGCGCCGCCGATCGCCAGCCAGACATAACCGGCGAGCAGGCACACGGCGACGTAGCGCGGCAGCCCGGCCTGCTTCACCGTAATTCGCGCGAGGTCGAAGGCAAGCAGCCAGAGGGCGAGGAGCACCAGCACCACACCCATGACCCTGGGCGTCAAGGGAGAGAAAAGCAGCGCAACGGCGAGCAACAGGAACAGGCGCCGCACCCAGGGTTCGCGCTTCAGATAGCGGGACAACTCCAGGCGCTCGCCCCCGATCGTGAGCGCAAAGAACGCGATCCACCACGGCACGGCGGGCAAGCCGAACAGCAGCAGCGCGTTGCCCGTGAGCCAGGCGAGCCCGCCGCCGAGCAGCGTACCCATCTCGAGCGAAGGCTGGCGCCGGAAGATGACGGCGCTCGCGGTGGAGAACACCGCCGCGCCGACGAGCATGAGTGAAAAGCCCAAATTCATGTTTCCAGTCAGAAGAAACAATCCTCCCAGCCCGGCGCCGAGCGGGGCCGCGTAGGCCCAGAGCCGGTCCAGCGCCACAGCACGCTCCAGCGCGATGACGGTGCCGAAGAAGGCCGACACCATGAGCGGGCCGTGCAGCGCGATGGCCGAGGGCAGTATCTCCAGGGCTGGCGTGAGCCGGGCCAGCCCGCCGGCGACGCCGAATGCGAGCGAGACGAAACCGAGCACGAGCAGGGGCAGGCGCCAGCGCGGCGGCACTAGACGCCCAGGTGAGCCAGGCGGATTTCGGGCCGCGCAAGCAGCTCGGCCGCGGCGCCCTCGTACACGACCGAACCCTTGACGAGAATCACGTTGCGGTCGGTCACGGCGTTCACGGCCTTGAAGTTCTTGTCGACGATCACGGTGGCGATGCCCGATTCTCGCACGCGGCGCACGATCGCCCAGATGTCGCGCGCGATGCGCGGCGCGAGGCCCTCGGTCGCCTCGTCGAGAATCAGCAACTCGGGGTTGGTCATCAGCGCGCGGCCGATGGTGAGCATCTGCTGCTCGCCGCCGGAGAGCTGGCTGCCGCCGTGCGAGATGCGCTCGGCGAGCCGCGGGAAGGTCTCCAGCACCCGGGCGAAACTCCACGGCCCCGCACGGGCCGCCATGACCAGGTTTTCCCGCACCGACAGGTTCGGGAAAATGCCGCGCCCCTCCGGCACGTAGGCGATGCCTAGCCGCGCGATGCGGTGCGCAGGCGCGTGCGTCACGTCCTTGCCCTTGACTGTAACGCTCCCGCGCTGCGCGCGCGCGAGGCCGAGGATGGATCTGAGCAGCGTGGTCTTGCCCATGCCGTTGCGGCCCATCAGCCCGACGGACTCGCCGCGGTGCACGCAGAAGCTGACCCCGTGCAGGACGTGACTCGAACCGTAGAAGGTATGCAGCCGGTCCGCCTGGACAAGGACGCTATTCATCCGCGCCGCCCAGATAGGCTTCCTGCACCTGCGGATTGGCGCGGATCTCGGCCGGCGCGCCCGAGGCTAGCACGCTGCCGTTCACCATCACGGTGAGCGTGGCCGCGAGCGCGAACACCGCGTCCATGTCGTGCTCGACGAGCAGGATGGCGTGGTCCGGCACGAGCTTGCGCAACAGCTCCACCATGCGCGCGGCTTCCTCCGCACCCATGCCAGCGAGAGGCTCGTCGAGCAACAGCACCGTCGGCGCTGTGGCGAGCGTCATCGCGACCTCGAGCTGGCGGCGCTCCCCGTGCGACAGTTCGGACGCCCTGACCTTCGAGCGGACGTTCAGGCCGACAAACTCGACCGCCTGCTCGGCGGCCTGGTTGACGGCGCGATAGCCCGCCGCGGGCCGCACGAAGCGCATCGAGCTCGGCAGGCGCGACTGCGCGGCAAGGCGGCAGTTCTCGAACACGCTGAATCCCATGAATACGTTGGTACGCTGATAGCTGCGCCCGACACCGAGCTGCGAGATACGGTGCGCAGCCAGTCCGGTCACCTCGCGCCCGCCGATCGAGATACAGCCGGCGCTCGGCAGGAGATCTCCCGACAGCAGGTTGATGAGCGTGGTCTTGCCGGCGCCGTTGGGACCGATCACCGCGTGCAGGTGGCCGACCCGGCATTCGAGCGAGACGCCGTTCACCGCGGCCAGGCCGCCGAACAGGCGCCGCAGTCCTGCGGTGCGTAGTGCCACCCCAGCCACGGCCGCTTCAGCCACGGCGCCGCCAGTCGAAAATCTGCGCCAGCCCGCGCGGAATGAAGAGCACCGAGAGCACGATGAACAGGCCGAGCAGCAGCTGCCAGTGCTTGGTCCAGCCCTGGAAGCCGAGTTCCAGCAGCTTCAGCGCCGCGGCGCCGAGCAGCGGCCCCGAGGGCGTACCCATGCCGCCAAGGATCACCATCATCAGCAGCTGCCCGGACTGGTGCCAGGAAAGCATCTCGGGGTTGACCAGGCCGTCGTGCGCCGCGGCCAGCCAGCCGGCGAGCCCGGCCAGCATCCCCGCGAGCACGAAGCACACCAGTTTGTAGCGGAAGGTCGCGAAGCCCAGCACGCGCATGCGATGCTCGTTCTCCTTGATGCCGCCGATCACCCGGCCGAACGGCGAAGCGAGCAGCACGCGCAACGTCGCGTAGACGAACACGGTCAGCGCCAGCGCGAAGTAGTAGAAATGCGCGTGGTTTTCCAGGTCGAAGGGCTGCCAGCCGAAAATCTCGAGTACCGGGCGCAGGTAGATGTACTTGCCGTCCGAGCCGCCCAGGTACCTGGAATCGTGCACGTAGTAGTACGCCATCTGCCCGAAAGCGAGCGTCACCATGATGAAGTAGATGCCCGAGGTGCGCAGCACCAGAAAACCAATCAACAGCGATGCGATGCCGGCCACGGCGAGCGAGGCCCCGAGGCTCATCCAGAAGCCCGCCGCCTGGGATTCCGGGGTGAGGAGCATGAGCGCGTAGGCCCCCAGACCGAAGGGCAGTGCGTGCCCGAGGCTTACCAGTCCGGTGTAGCCGACCAGCAGGTCGAGGCTCATCGCGAACATCGCCATGATCAGGATCTTGGTGACCAGCTGGAGGTAGAACTTGTCGCCGATGAGCGGAAAGGCGGCGAGCGCGGCGAGCGCCGCGAGCAGCACGAACTTAAGCGAGCGCGGCTGGCGGTCCATGTCATGCCCTGCCAAAGATGCCGCGCGGCCGCCACAGCAGCACTGCGGCCATCAGCAGGTAGGTCACCATCCCTGCGATCTGCGGCAGCAGCACCTTGCCGAAAGTATCGGCGAGCCCGATGGCGAGCGCCGCGATGAGCGCGCCTTTGACCGAGCCGATGCCGCCGATGACCACCACGACGAAGGAGATGATCAGCACCTGATTGCCCATGCCGGGGTAGACCGATGAGATCGGCGCGGCGAGCATGCCGGCGAGCGCGGCGAGCGCGAAGCCGAGCGCGAATACCAGGCGATAGAGCAATCCGATGTTGATGCCGAGCGACTGCGCCATGTCGCGGTTGACGCTGCCGGCGCGGATCATCATGCCCAGGCGCGTCCTCTGGATCAGCCAGTACATGCCGAAGGCGATCGCCAGGCAGATCGCCGACATCGCCAGGCGATACACCTGGTAGGAAAGCGTGTCGGTGAGCGGTATCGAGAAATCGAGCGCCGGCGGCACCTGCACGCCATGCACGTCGTCGCCCCAGACCAGGCTGCGCAGCTCCTCGAAGACCAGGATCAACCCGTAGGTGAGCAGCACCTGGTACAGATGGTCCCGCTCGTACAGGAAGCGCATCACCAGCCACTCGAGCGCGATGCCGAGCAGCATTGCAATGACCACGCCGGCCGCCAGCGCGAGCCAGAAATCGCCGATCTGGCGCGTCAGCGAGAACGCGAGGTACGCGCCGATCATGTAGAAGCTGCCGTGCGCGAGGTTGATGATCCCCATGATGCCGAAGATCAGCGTCAGTCCGCTCGCGACCAGGAACAGCAGCAGTCCGTACTGGACGCCGTTGAGCACCTGGATCAGGAAGATTACGGGGTCCATGAGGGAAAAACCGGCTCCTCGCGGATACCGGCTCTCCTGTGCACGCCGCCGGCCTCAGGCCATCTTGCAGCCGCGCGCCGGGTCCTCGAGCCCCTTCCAGGCGACGCCGACGTACTTGTTCTGCTCGCCGACCACCTGCCGCAGATAGCTGTCCTGGATCGGGTTGTGCGCCTTGGACATCTTCCACTTGCCGCGCGGACTGTCGATGGTGACGCCTTCCATCGCCGCGACCATCGCTTTGGTCGCCTTGATGTCGCCCTTAACTGCCTTCAGGCCAATGTCGAGCAGCTGCGCCGCGTCGTAGCCCTGCACCGCGTAGACGTCCGGCTGCTGTTTGTAGGTCTTGGCGTAGTTGAGCCGGAATGCCTTGTCCTTCGGCACCTCCAGGCTGTCGGCGTAGTGCAGCGTGGTGTACACGCCTTGGGCGGAGGCCCCCTGCGCCTGCAGCGTTCCGTCGGTGAGGAAGCCGTTGCCGAACAGCGGGATCTTCGCCTTCAGGCCCGCGGCGTCGTAGTCTTTGACGAATTTCACCGCGCCGCCGCCGGCAAAGAAGCATGCCGTGGCGCTGGGCCTGGCCGCCGCGATCTCCGTGAGCAGCGCCTGGAACTCGACGTTGGGGAACGGCAGCCACAGCTCCTTCACGATCTTGCCGCCGGCCTTCTCATAGCCCTCCTTGAAGCCCCCGAACATTTCCTCGCCCGCGGCGTACTTCCAGCTGATCCATGCCGCGGTCTTGTGGCCCTTCTCCATCATCACCTTGCCCAGCGCGTGGATGGTCTGCCAGTTGGTGAACGAGGTGCGGAAGATATTGGGCGCGCACATCGGTCCGGTTGCGGCGCCTGCGCCGGCGTTCGGAATGATCGACAGCACGCCTGATTCGCGCGCCACCTTGACCATGCCCATCTGCACGCCCGAGTGCACGGTGCCGACAAGAACGTCCACCTTGTCGCGGTCGACGAGGCGGCTCGCGTTATCCACGGCCTTGGCCGGATCCGACTCGTCGTCGAGCACCACGTACTCGAGCTCCCGGCCGGCGAGCCTGCCGCCCTGCTCGGCGACGTAGAGCTTGAACGCGTTCGTGATGGCGTTGCCCAGCGCGGCGAAGGTGCCGGTATAGGGCAGCATCAGGCCGACGCGCAGCCGCGCCGACTGCGCAGTGACGAAAGACGCTCCGAGCGGGCTTGCGGCGACGGCGAGGCCGCCTGCGACCTGCATGAAACTGCGGCGGGTGATGCACTGTGCGGGATGGTTCATTGGGTGTACCTCCTGTACAACGCAATCTCTTCCCGGCAAGGCCTGGCGGCCTTGATGCATATCAAACAAGCCGCGCCGCGCGGTTGTAGCTCATGACCAGCCAAACCGCCCTTGCGCTTCCGGGCTCATGAGATCGGGCGTCCAGGGCGGCTCCCACACCAGATCCACCTGCACGTCGGTGCCTGCAGGCGCGACCGCGCGGATGGCTGCCGCCGATTCGTCGACGATGTACGGCGCCACCGGGCAGGCGGGAGAAGTCATCGTCATGTCGACCTGCACCTTGCCCGTTTCGATTCGGATGCCGTAGACCAGACCGAGGTCGACGATGCTCATCCCGGCCTCCGGATCCTCCACGGTTTTCAGCGCCTCCCGGACGTCGTCTTCGTTCATCTACGCTAGTTAAGCCGGCCCGCGTGTCATGCCCTTGATATGCATCAACCCCTGCTTTGATCTAGGTTAAATCCGCAGCCCCGACTTGCGGCAACCTGCAGGAGCCATGGACAAGCGGCCGCTCCAGATCAAGACGCAGGCCTTTCTCGCGAACCTGCCGATATTCACCGACATGCGGCTCGAGGAGCTCGATCGGGTAGCCGCGGCGACGCTGCAGATCTATGCCCCCAAGGGGCAGGCTTTGTTCCATTGCGGCGATCCCTGCACGGGCTTTCATGTGGTGGTCTACGGGCAGGTCAAGCTCGGCTTTACCTCGCCGCAGGGCATCGAGAAGGTCGTGGAGATCGTCAGCCCGGGCCAGAGCTTCGGCGAGGCGCTGATGTTCCTGGATTCGCCTTACATCGTGTTTGCACAGGCGCTTTCGGACTCCATGCTGCTGCACGTGGCGAAGCACGCCGTCTTCGACGAACTGGCGCGCGATCCGAGCTTCGCCCGGCGCATGCTCTCCGGGCTTTCGCGCCGGCTGCACGGCCTGGTGCGCGACGTCGAGGCCTACACCTTGCGTTCGGGACAGGAACGGGTGATCGGCTACCTGCTTGCCGACGTCGCGGACGTGACCGGCAATGGCAAACCGGTCGAGGTTCACCTTACGCCCGGCAAGAGCGTCATCGCTTCGCGGCTCAACATGACCCCGGAGCATTTCTCGCGCATCCTGCATGAGCTCGCCGCGAACGGGCTGATCGGCATCAACGGCCGCGCCATCACGATTCCCGACCTGGAGCGGCTGCGCAAAAGCGCTTGAACATCTCAGCCCTCCTTTCCATCGAGCCGCGGCTCGGTCAGTATCGGATAGTAGGCAATGACGAACACCAGGAACGCCGCGCTCCACAGCACCGCGGACAACGCGACGCTCGCGGCATAGGCCTGCGGCGCGGCGAGCGGCGCAAACACCCGGACCGCGGCCGCCAGCTGCACCAGCAAGTAGGCGGCGAGTTCCGCGCGGCCGGTGGCGAGCGGTCTGCCGGTATGGCCCCGCGAAGTACGGGTCATCATGCCCAGAGTCAGGCCACCGATCGTGCCGATCGTGAGCGCATGCGTGGCAAGCACCGCGGGCACGATCTCGAACCCCGCGAGGCCGCGCATGAGGAGATGCACCGCGATCCACGCGTACGAGAGATGCAGGATCCACAGGATCGGCCGGCCGCGCGTGCGCAGCGGCGCCCAGAGCGCGACGCGCGCCGCGTGCAGGACGGCGCTGGCGAACGCGACCAGTGCGGCAGGGAATCCGAGCTGGAATAGATCGAGAACGAGGAGCAGCAGCACCGACCCGAGCGTCCCAACCTCTAGCCACCCGACGCGCCGCGCGCCTGCACCCGGAACTGCGCTATTGGTGAACGCGGGCACCACCCTGCCGGCCATGATCGTGACGATCAAGAGCACCAGATCCAGCCCGACGGCCAGCGCGGCGCGCGGCAGCGCCTGGAACGCCACGCTGGCGGCGCCGAGGGCGAGGATCAGAAGGATGAAATACCAGTTGCGATTGCCGCTCTTGAGGATGGGCCAGCCGATGCCCCAGGCAAGCGCGATCGCGAACAGCGCATCGACGATGCTGGAAACCGCGAGGGAAAACGGCGCCACGAGACGCGCCGCGATCCACAGCGCCGCTATTCCCGCGAGCGGCGCGCCGGCGGGGGTGGGCTGCGCGGTCCAGTTGCGCACCGCGGTCAACAGGAATCCGGCGATGACGGCGAAGGCGTAGCCGAACAGCATTTCGTGCGCATGCCACAGCGGATTGGCGGCAGGCAGCAGCCCCGCATACTGCAGCGTCCAGATAGGCACGCCGAGTGCCGCGTACGCACCGGCAAGCAGGTAGAACGGGCGGAAGCCGAGCGCAAACAGCGCGCGAGCGCGGGACACCGGCGCGCGGCGCGGCTCCTCCGGAAGCATCAGAGCCACTACAGCAGAGCGCGAGGCGTCAACCGAGCTTCAGGATCCAATCCACGAGCTTCTTGATATCCGGGTCAGGAACCGCGGCATTGGGCGGCATCAACAATTATGCGTTTCATTCCTCCACTACCTCCTTGTCAAGCCTTCTCGATGAGCAGGTCGTAACCGCCATCCGGCCGCGTCTCTCCGACACAGCGGAAACCGCGATCGCGCAGCAGCGCATACAGCGGCACCGGTTCATGCGGCAGGATAGCGCGCAACGGTTTGGTGGGAGCACGCTCGAGTGCCGCGAAGATGCGCACAATCGGCTCGGGCGGCTGCAGGCCACGCAGATCGAGTGGGGGCGGCGAATCGGCGCCAAACCCGGCCCGCGCGTTGTCCACCAGGACACGCGCACCCCGCGCCAGCGCAGCATCGCCGGGAAGCGGCTGGTCCGCTGCCGGGTAGCACACTTTGCGCTCTCTGTTGTGGTGCTGGCGGATGAAGGCATTCAGGTCCTCGAGTTCTCCAATGCAGCCCGCCGGGTCGTGTTCGGGCGCCGCGGCGCCGAGGGTCTCGAAGTGCCGGCGCAGCCGCTCGTGCTCCTCCCGCAACGCGAGTACTTCGTTCTCGCTCCCGAGCACGCGGACAACTTCCGGGAAAAGAACCTGGTCCTCATAAGCGATGTGGTCCAGGACCGAGGCGCGCAACACCGCGAAGCGGGCTCGGTACGCGCCCCAATCCGCGGCCCGCGCGGCGCTCAGAATCCTTGCGAGCTGCGCCTCGATCAGCGCGTGATGGGTGTC
>JANNXB010000416.1:0-2666 GCA_031409355.1 Betaproteobacteria bacterium
TACGTGCTCGCCTCGTGGACGGCGGCGGAAATCGCCAAGCTGCCCGACTACTACGTCATGGACCTTGGCAGGAACATGGCCGAGACCGTGGCGCCGGAGATGCCGTCGGCGGCGGAGATTGCTGCCTGCAAGTGGCTGCCCGAGGATGAACTGCGCTACTACAGCACGGAATACGAGCGCACCGGCTTCCAGGGCGGCCTGCAGTGGTACCGCTGCGGCACGACCGGCGCGTTCAACTCGGAACTCGAAATGTTCGCCGGCCGCAAAATCGACGTGCCGTCCTGCTTCATCTCCGGCAGGAGCGACTGGGGGCCCTACCAGCGCTCAGGCGATCCGGAAAAGATCCTGCGCAACGGCTGCTCGCAGTTCCACGGCATTCACTTCGTCGAAGGCGCCGGGCACTGGGTGCAGCAGGAGCAGCCCGGCGAAACCACTCGCCTGCTGCTGGATTTCCTGCGGCAGGTGCGGGTTGAAATTATTAGCTAAATTAGCTAAAATAGACAGATGACGCGCTTTGACGCCACGTCCGCCAAGAACCGCTTCGGCCAGCTGCTCGAAGCCAGCGCGCACGCGCCGGTAGCGATCGAGCGCCACGGGCGCGTGGTGGCGTATGTGGTCGCGCCCGGCGATTTCCATGCCCCGCCGCGGACGCTGGAGGACCGGCTCGCCGGCAGCCTGCGCGCGGCCGGCGCCGTCTACGCGACGTTGTTCGGCTCGCTGGCCCGGGGCGCGGCCCGGCCCGAGAGCGACATCGACGTCGCCGTCAGTTTCGGCAAGCCGATGAGTTCCGACCTGCGCATGGCGGTGACCGGGATCGTCGCCGATGCGGCGGGACGCAGCGTTGACCTGATCGACCTGGATTCGGCGCAGGGGCTGATCCTCGCGCGCGCCCTCGGCGGGCGCGAAATTCTTTGCGACAGCGTCGCCACCCGACAGCGCATGATCACCCGGCTGCGGCGCTCCGACGACGACCGGCGCAGCGCCGCGATTGCGGCTCGGACCGCACGCGCCGGACTGTTCGCATGAAGGTGCAGATCGACGTGGAGGTAATCGACGCAAGGCTGCGCGAACTTTCTCGCCGCTTGCGTCGCATCGCTGCCAGGCAGCCGGCATCGGCCAGGGCTCTGGCGGCCGACGAAGACCTGCAGGACATTCTCGCGCGCAACCTGGGAGTGGCCATCCAGACCTGCATCGATATCGCCTTCCACGTGTGCGGGGCGCACGGCGTGGTGCCGACCACGGCGGCGGAGGCGTTTTCCGAGCTAGCGAAGCGCAAGTTGATCGAGCGCCGCCTTGCCGGACGGCTTCAGCTCGCGGTGGGCTTTCGCAATGTACTGGTGCACGAGTACACCGACATCGACTGGAAAATCGTCATGCAGGCCATGCGGACCGGCACCCGCGACCTCGCCGATTTCGGCAAGGCGGTCCTGAAACTACTCGACGAGCAGAAGTAGGCGCTAGCGGTAGCGTTTCCTCGCCAGCGCCGCGCCATCGGCGAGCGCCTTCAGTTTCGCAATCGCAATTTCCCGGCTCATCGGCGCCATGCCGCAGTTGGTGCAGGGGAAAAGGTGTTTCTTCGGCACGTACTTCAGCGCCTTCTTGATCGTGGCGCAGACTTCCTCGGCCGTCTCGACCTTGTCGCTCGCCACGTCGATCACGCCCACCAGCACGTCCTTGCCCTTCAGTAGCTTCATCAGCTCGGCGGGCACGCGCGAGTGGATGCATTCGAGCGACACCTGGTCGAGCTTGCTCTTCGCCAGCGCCGGGAAGATCTCTTCGTACTGGCGCCATTCGGTGCCGAGCGTTTCTTTCCAGTCCAGGTTCGCCTTGATGCCGTAGCCGTAGCAGATGTGCACGCAGGTCTTGACCTTCTTCAGGCCCTTGATCGCGACGTGCAGCGCGTCGATGCCCCACTTGGTGACGTCCGACATGTAGACGTTGAAGGCCGGCTCGTCGAACTGGATCGTGTCCACGCCGTCCTTCTCCAGCGCACGCGCTTCCTGGTTCAGCAATTCGGCGAAGGCCATGGCCAGCTTCACCTTGTCGCCGTAGTGCCGGTCCGCGATCGTGTCCACGATCGTCATCGGCCCCGGCATCGTGATCTTCAGTTTCTTCTTCGTGTGCGCCCGCGCGATTTTCGCTTCAATCTGGTGGACGCGCCCTTTCAGCTTCAGCGGCCCCACCACCACCGGCACCATCGCGTCGTAGCGGTTGTTGCGGATGCCCATCTTCACCTTGTGCTCGAAATCTATTCCCTCCACGTACTCTAGGAAGCCGTGGACGAAGTGCTGGCGCGACTGCTCGCCGTCGGTGACGATGTCGATGCCCGCGTCCTCCTGCTCTTTCAGCCACAGCAGCGTCGCATCCCTCTTCGCCCGCGCCAGGTCCTTGCCCTCGGCCTTCCACGCCGGCCACAGCTTGTCCTCTTCCGCCAGCCAGCCCGGCTTGGGCAAGCTGCCCGCGATCGTCGTTTCGAACATCACTCCTCCTTGACTACGTCTTCGCGCCGCTCCGCGGCCCGAGGAAATACCACAGGATCAGCCCGACCAGCGGCAGCACCACCACCAGCACGATCCACAGTGCCTTCTTTTCGTTGGACGCCGAACTCTGCGCGATATTCAGGATCGCCCAGACGTCCGCCGCGAGGACCAGCAGGCCCCAGAGGC
>JANNXB010000417.1:0-1983 GCA_031409355.1 Betaproteobacteria bacterium
CTGGACGATGTGTTCCTCTACACGGTGGATGACCTGAAGGACATCGTGCAGGGCAACATGGATTCGCGCCGCTCCGCGGTGCAGCAGGCCGAAGTGATCATCGACACCCAGGTCGGCCAGTTCATGCACTGGATGCAGGGGCGCGAGTCGGTGCCGCTCATCAGGGCCCTGCGGGATAAGGCCGAGGATGCGCGCCAGTATGAGGTCGAGCGCGCGTTGCGGCTGCTCGCCAAGGGCGACGATCCGAAGCAGGTCCTCGAAACGCTGTCGCAGGGCCTCACCAACAAGCTGATGCACGCGCCCACGCAGGCGCTGAACGAAGCCTCCGGCGAGGAGCGGCGCACGCTCGCCGCGACGCTCGCGCGCCTGTTCCGCCTTGGCCCTTGAGCGCACGGCGTCCTTGAAACCGTCGCTGCGCACGAAACTCGACAGCCTCGCAAGGCGGCTGGAGGAGCTGAACCGGCTGCTCTCGGCGGAGGACGCCGCGCGCGACATGGGCGAATTCCGCAAACTGTCGCGCGAGCACGCCGAACTTAGCGGCATCGCCGAGCTTTACGGTCGCTACCGGCAGGCCGAGCGCGACGCCTCTGATGCGAGCGAAATGGCCGGCGATCCCTCCATGAAGGGTTTCGCCGACGAGGAACTCAAGGCCGCGCAGGCGAGGATGCTGAAACTCGAGGCCGAGGTGCAGGCGGCGCTGCTGCCGCGCGACCCGAACGATGAGCGCAACATCTTCCTCGAGGTCCGCGCGGGCACCGGCGGTGACGAATCGGGCCTGTTCGCCGGCGACCTGTTTCGCATGTACACGCGCTACGCCGAGCGCCAGGGCTGGCAGGTCGAGCTGATTTCCGAGAGTCCCTCGGAACTGGGCGGCTTCAAGGAAGTGGTCGCGCGCATCGCTGGGCAGGGCGCGTACTCGCGACTAAAGTTCGAATCGGGCGGTCATCGCGTGCAGCGCGTGCCGGAAACGGAGACGCAGGGGCGCATCCACACCTCAGCCTGCACGGTTGCGGTGCTGCCCGAGGCCGACGCGGTGGACGAGGTCGTGCTGAATCCCGCCGAACTGCGCGTCGACACCTACCGGGCTTCGGGTGCAGGGGGCCAGCACGTCAACAAGACCGATTCCGCGATCCGCATCACGCACCTGCCCACCGGGATCGTGGTCGAATGCCAGGACTCGCGCTCGCAGCACAAGAACCGCGCGCAGGCGATGTCGGTCCTCGCGGCGCGCATCACGCACACGCCGGAGAAGGAGCAGGCGGCGAAGACCGCCTCGACGCGCAAGTCGCTGATCGGATCGGGCGACCGCTCGGAGCGCATCCGCACCTACAACTTCCCGCAGGGCCGCGTCACCGATCACCGCATCAACCTAACGCTCTACAAGATCGAGCGCATCATGGACGGAGAGCTGGACGACGTCGTCGGCGCACTCGCGGCCGAGCACCAGGCCGATCAGCTGGCGCAACTGTCCGAACGACCTGCATGAAGGTTTCCGAGGCTATCGCGGCCTCGGGCATCGAGGCGCGCGAGGCGCGGCTGCTGCTGGCCGAGGTTTCCGGTTTCTCGCAGGCCAGCGTGCTGGCCTCTCCGGAGCAGGACATTCCCTTCGAAGTCGAGAATGCCTTTCTTGAACTGACAAGAAAGAGGCGAGAGGGCGTACCCGTCGCTTACCTCCTCGGGCGCAAGGAGTTCTACGGCCTCGATCTTTCGGTCAACCCTTCGGTCCTCATCCCGAGGCCGGAGACCGAGCTGCTCGTGGACCTGGCGCTGGAGCGCAAGCCTGCCTCGGTGCTGGACCTCGGCACCGGCTCGGGCGCGATCGCGATCGCCCTGAAGTTCAACATGCCCGAGGCCAGGGTGGTTGCGGTCGATTCAGACCTGTCGGCGCTGATCACCGCGAAGCGCAATGCCGCCAGGCTGAACCTCGACATCGATTTCCGGCACGGCCGCTGGTTCGAGCCGGTGGCGGGCGAGCGCTTCGGG
>JANNXB010000418.1:0-8387 GCA_031409355.1 Betaproteobacteria bacterium
CGGCGCGCCGTCGCCGCGCCCGGAGGGCAGCGCGGCCGCCTCGACGCTGAAGCACTTGCCGCCCGAGGCGATGACCGTGAGCGTGTCGGTGGTCTTGCACTCCAGTTCCAGGTAGCGCGCGTCGCCGTCCTTGTAGTTCACCGAATCCATGTCGACGCCGTGGCCGCTGCGGCCGCGCACCCAACCCTTCTTCGAGAGGATCACCGTGATCGGCTCTTCGATCACAGTGCGCTCGATGGAGGTGCGCTCGTCGGCCTTGATCAGGGTGCGGCGGTCGTCGCCGAATTTCTTTGCGTCCTCGCTCAATTCCTGGACGACCAGTTTCTTCAGCACCTTCTCGTCGCCGAGGATTTCGTTGAGGCCCTTTCTCTCCGCTTCCAGCGCCTTGCGTTCTTCGTTCAGCTTGATGCCGTCGAGCTTGGTCAGCTGGCCGAGGCGCAGGTTGACGATGTCCTCTGCCTGCCGCTCGGTGAATTTATACTTTTCTCTTAATTTATTTTTTGCTTCACTTTGATCTTCAGACGCACGGATCAATTTGATGATCTCGTCAATCTTGGCGAAGGCGATGAGGCGGCCCATGACGATCTCGAGCCGCTCGGTGCAGCGGGTCAGGCGGTGCTGCGTGCGGCGCCGGACCGTGTCGATGCGGAATTCGCCCCACTCCCGCAGGATCGAGACGATGTCCTTGGTCTCGGGCAGGCCGTCGCGGCCGAGCCAGGTCAGGTTGAGCGCGTAGCGCGTCTCCAGGCTGGTCTGCGCCAGCAGGGTTTTCATGGTCTCTTCGGCGCTCTGGCGCGAGGAGCGCGGCTCGATGACGAGGCGCAGCCTGGCCTTGCGGTCGGACTCGTCGCGCACCGTCTCGATCTGCTCGAGCATGAACTGCTTCAGGCGCCGCTGTTCCTGCGACGTCTCCTTCTTGCCGGTGGAGGGCTTGGGATTGACCAGCGCCTCGATCTCCTCCAGCACCTGGCGCACGGACACGCCATGCGGCAGCTCGGTGACGACGATGCGCCACTGGCCGCGCGCCAGCTGCTCGGTGGTCCAGCGCGCGCGCATCGCGATCGAACCGCGGCCGGTCTCGTAGGCGACGCGGATCTCGTCCTTCGCGGAAATGATCTGGCCGCCGCCCGGGAAATCGGGCCCCGGCAGGATCGCGAGGATCTCCTTCACCGTGGCCTTCGGATGCTTGATGACGTGCGCGGCCGCCTCGGCGACTTCGCGCAGGTTGTGCGAGGGAATGCGCGTCGAGAAGCCGACCGGGATGCCGAAGGAGCCGTTCAGCAAGCCAAAGGGCAGGCGCGCCGGCAGCAGCTGCGGTTCGTCGAACTTGCCGTCGTAGTTCTTGATGAAATCGACGGTTCCTTCATGCATTTCGCTTAAAAGCAATTCTGAAAACCTTGAAAGCCTGGCTTCCGTATATCGGTACGCCGCGGCCGAGTCGCCGTCGCGGCTGCCGAAGTTGCCCTGGCCGTCGATCAGCGGGTAGCGCATCGAGAACGGCTGCGCGAGGTGCACCATCGCCTCGTAGGTCGAGGAATCGCCGTGCGGGTGGTATTTGCCCAGTACCTCGCCGACGTAGCGTGCGCACTTGACGTAGGTGATGGCCGCGTTGGCGCCGCCCGCCTCGCCCATGGCGTAGAGGATCCGGCGCTGCACCGGTTTCAGGCCGTCGGCGACGTCCGGCAGGGCCCGGGACTTGACGGTGGAGACCGCGTAGCCCAGGTAGGCCTGGGATGCGTGGCGTTCGATCGGCGCGGAATCGTCGCCGTTATCGGGTGCGAACAGGTCGGGGGTCTTGGAGGTATCCATGGTCAGCTGAAGAGGTCCAGTTGTTTGTCCGCCATCGCCACCGCGGCTTCCACCGCGCGCTTGGCCTTGTCCAGGTCATCGCCGCCGCCGGCGCGGCCCGCGGCTTCCCAGGTGTATTTCTGCTTCGCGTCCTTGTCGGCGTGCCGCGTCACCTTGCCGAGTTTCTTCTTACCCAGCCAATAGACGTGGCCGTTGTAGCCGGGTTCCCAGATGGGCTTGTTCTTCTTAGACATCCGCTTCGACGGTCTTCCAATGCTCCCGCATCCAGTTCCGTCGCTCTTCAGCTTCCCCGGCGTCCATCAATTTCTCAAAAATCCCTTTGACCTTTGAATAATTGCTTGAATTGAATTCCATTCGAACCAATCGGCGCGAGTCCGGGTTCATCGAGGTTTCCCAGAGCTGCTCGGGGTTCATTTCGCCCAGGCCCTTGAAGCGCGAGATTTCCCAGGAGCCTTCCTTCACCTTCTCCTTCTTCAGCGCGCGCAGGGTTTCTTCGAGTTCGTCGTCGTCCAGGCAGTAGACGCGCCGGGCGGGCTTGCCTTTGCCCTGCGACGGGACCTCCACCTTGAACAAGGGAGCCTGCGAAACGTACACGTGCCCGGTTTCGACGAGTTTCGGCGCGTGCATGAAGAAGAACGTCAGCAGCAGCGCCTGAATGTGGCCGCCGTCCACGTCGGCATCCGTCATGATGATGACTTTGCCGTAGCGCAGGCCCGTGAGGTCCGGCGTGTCCTCCGAGCCGTGCGGATCGACGCCGATGGCGGTGGCGATCGCCTGCAGTTCCTTGTTGGCGAGCACCGTGCGCGCGTCCTTCGACATGGAGTTCAGCACCTTGCCGCGCAGCGGCAGGATCGCCTGGGTCTCCTTGTCGCGCGCTTCCTTGGCCGAACCGCCGGCCGAATCGCCCTCCACCATGAAGAGTTCGTTGCGCGAGGTGTCGTCGGAAGCACACTCCACGAGCTTGCCCGGCAGCGTCGCCACGCCCGAGCCCTTCTTGCGTTCGAACTTCTTGCCCTTGGAGAGCCGCGCCAGCGCCTGCTCGATCGCCAGCTCGACGATCCTCTTGCCCTCGTCCGGGTGCTGGTTCAGCCACAGCTCGAAGGCGTCGCGCACGCACAGCTCCAGCAGCTTGGCGGCGTGGCGCGTGGTGAGCTTTTCCTTGGTCTGGCCGTGGAACTGGGTGCGCACGATGCGCGCCGAGAGCGTAAAGCAGGCGCGCTGCCAGAGGTCGTCCGCGATCAGCTTGACACCCTTGGGCTGCAGCGTGCGCGTCTCCATGAAGGCGGCGGTCGCCTCGAAGATGCCGTTGCGGAAGCCCGCCTCGTGCGTGCCGCCAGAGCGCGTCGGGATCAGGTTGACGTGGCTGTCGGCGAAGATCTCGCCCTCGGCCACCCAGCCGATGGCCCACTCCGCGCCCTCGCCCGCCTCGATCTCGGCGAAATCGGCGGCGCTTTTCTCATCGTAGTGCCTGGCGCCGGAAAACAGCGGCGCCACCAGCTCGCGGCCATCGAGCATGCGCTCGAAGTACTGCGCCATGCCCTTCTCGAATTTCCAGGTTTGGTCAGGTTTTCCTTCTACTCTTAAAACGGTAACCAAACCTGGCAATAAGTAAGCCTTCGACCGGACCAGGTGCTCCAGTTCGCCCATCGGGATGTTCGGCGAATCGAAGTACTTCGGGTCCGGCCAGATGCGCACCGTGGTGCCGGTGCGCTTGTCTTTTATCTTTTCACTTTTCAATTTGCTCTTGAGTTCTCCGCCCTCAAAAGCAATCGAATGGCGAAAACCATCTCTATACACGGTAACGTCGCAGCGCTTCGACAGCGCATTGGAAACCGCGACACCCACGCCGTGCAAGCCGCCGGAGATGTGATAAATGCCTTCGCCGGACTTCGAGAACTTGCCGCCGGCGTGCAGCATGGTGAAGGCGACTTCGACCGCCGGCTTCTTCTCTTCCTTGTGCAGGTCCACCGGGATGCCGCGGCCCTCGTCCTCGACCTCGACCGAGCCGTCTTTAAAAACAGACACGACGATCTTCTTGCCGAACCCCGCCAGCGCCTCGTCGATGGCGTTGTCGATCGCCTCCTGCACGATGTGCAGCGGGTGGATCGTATGGGTGTACATGCCCGGCATGCGCCGGACGGGCTCCAGCCCCTTCAGGGCCTGGATCGCGGATGCGTCGTAAACCTGTTGTTTTGCCACGTATTTAGTTGTTTTTCCGTCGTGTACTACTAGACATTGTAGCGCCGCCGCCGCTGCGCCGCCCCCGTGCGGCCCGGCGCCTCGAGCGGCACACCCTCGGCAAGCGCCGCCTGCGCCAATTGCCGGTCGAGCGTAATCAGGCCGAAACCCAGGCGAATTGCGAGTTCGAGATACGCTGCGTCGTAGGTGCTTAGCTGCCGACGCTCTGCTACCGCACTGATGGCTTGCATGTCCGGAAGGTCCGGATCCACCCTTATCCGGAGCCGCGAGGCCTGCTCCAATGCTTCCAGCCTGCGCGCGCGATCGATGCGGCGCTTCCTTTCGGCAACCAGCAAGGCATTTGGAATTTCCAGACGCCACACCGACGGCGCCCAGTATTCAATTCTGTTTATCCCGTCGAGCAGGGAATCGGTGAACGCCGTTCGCTCGTCAACGAGGAACCACGGCAAGGTGACCGAGGCATCTACGACGAATGCCATCAGTAGCGGCGACCGGCCTTGATGAGCTCCGGAATCGTGCTGCCAGGCTTTGCGCCCCGGTCCCTGCCGACGCGGGTACGCTTGATCTCTTCAATCAACGCCTGCAGCCGCACCTGTTCGTCTACCGACTTGATGCCAACGAGCCTGGCAACCTCCTTGCCGCGCCTCGTGATGGTCACGCTCTCCCCCGCCTCGACTTTGTCGAGTAGTTCTGCGAGCTTGGTTTTGGCCTCGAAGGCCCCGACAACGATACCCATGGCTACCTCCAACTAGACAACCAGTTGGAAGGATAATTCAAAGCCCGTCAGCTGTAAAGAGCCGCCACCGAGGAAAGTTTTTCGATCCCAGCCAACTGCTCGAACAGCGCGTCGCGGCGGCCCGCCGGCAACGCGCCGGCAACGCAATCGTTGAATTTCAAACGCAATTCGTCCATCCCGAGCGGGTTGTGCGCGTGCCCCTTGGCATGCGTCACCGGCTCGCCCGAGAGCACTGTGCCGTCGGTGAGCGTGACGCGCACCTGGTCGCTGCGCGAGAACAGCGGGTCGTCGGCATCCGGGTCGTCGACGGGGCTGATCCTGACTTTTTCGAACAGCGCCTGCACCGGCGCGGAACGCACGAAACCGTCGCTAAGCTCGGCCAGGCCGACCCGCCCCGCGACCACCGCCGAGGCGGCGGCGAATTCGGCGCTGAACTTGGCGTCCAGCGCGTTCTGCGGCCGGCTGTGGCGCAGCATGCCCGCCTGGAGTTTCCCGATGGAGAGTTCGATTTCCTTGATCTTTCCCGTATCGAATTTACCCAGGGCAAGCAAACCATCAATAGACCTGTGCAGCGCATAGCACACCGGATAGCGCTTGATGTTCAGGCCGTTCTTCAGGATGTGCCACTCGCCCAGCGTCGCGTCGGTGCGCACGCGCCCGGCGGGCGAGAACGCTTTCAGGAATCCGCCGCGATGCTCCAGCGCATCGGGCGAAGCGGTGAAGCCCTTGGCCGCGAGCCGCGCGGCGATGAGGCCGCCCTGCGCTGCGCGCGCGACCTGCAGCGGCTTCATCATCGATCCGAAATTCGCCGTCAGGCCGGCGGACATGGACGCCGCCGCCGCGATGGCGTGCGCGGTGCGAGCAGCGTCGAGTTTGCCCAACCTCGCGCCCGCGGCCGCCGCGGCGATTGCGCCGAATACGCCGCTCGGATGCCAGCCCTTGGGGTGGAGCTTGTCCTCGTCGCGCGAAGCGAGCTCGCCCCAGACTTCGTAGCCCGCGACGTAGGCTGCGATGAGTTCCGTGCCGCTGGCGCCCAGCCGTTCGCCCTCGGCGAGGATCGCCGGCACCAGCACCACGCTCGGATGCCCGTCGATCGCGACGTCGTCGTAATCCAACGCGTGGCCTGCTGTTGCGTTCAGAAGGGCAGCATCGGGAGAAGAAGAGAATCCCTGATCGAACAGGATCCTCGCCTCTTTCTTTTCTGAAAAAAACCTTTCATTCAATAAAAGCTGTACGACAGGCTCTCCTCTACCCGCAAACATGACCCCGACACAATCGATGAAGCCGCGCTTGGCGGTGGCCAGCGCTTCAGCCGGAATCGTCCTGAACTCCAGCGAGGCGACGAACTCCGCCAGGTTGCGGGTCAGGCCGTTCATCAGTAGGAGCGCGGCATGCCGAGCACGTGCTCGGCGACGTAAGCCAGCACGAGGTTGGTCGAGATCGGCGCAATGCGCGAGATGCGCGCCTCGCGCCAGCGGCGCTCGACGTGGTATTCGCGCGCGTAGCCGAAACCGCCGTGGGTCTGCATGCAGGCCTCGGCCGCCTCCCAGGAAGCCTCCGAGGCGAGCAGCTTGGCGATGTTGGCGTCCTCGCCGCAGGGCAGCCCGGCCTGGAACATCGCCGCGGCCTTCCTCAGCATCATCTCCGCCCCCTGCATCGAGGCGTAGGCGCGCGCGATCGGAAACTGGATGCCCTGGTTCTGGCCGATGGGCCGGTCGAACACCACGCGCTCGGTGGCGTACTTCGAGGCGGTACGCACGAACCAGCGCGCATCGCCGATCGATTCATGCGAGACGAGGATGCGCTCGGCGTTCATGCCGTCGAGGATGCAGCGGAAGCCCTTGCCCTCGCCGCCCACCAGGTTCGCGGCGGGCACGCGCATGCCGTCCATGAACACTTCGGTGGCGTGGTGGTTGATCATCGCCTTCAGAGGGCGGATCTCCAGGCCCTTGCCGAGGCACTCGCGGATGTCGACCAGGAACACCGACAGGCCTTCGGTTTTCTTCTTCACCTGATCCAGGGGCGTGGTGCGCGCGAGCAGCAGCATCAGGTCCGAATGCAGTGCGCGCGAGGTCCAGACCTTCTGGCCGGTGATTTCGTAGTAGTCGCCGTCCCCGCTTTTTACGAGCGTTGCGCGGGTTTTCAGCTTGGTCGTATCGGTGCCGGTGGTTGGCTCGGTGACGCCGAAGGCCTGCAGGCGCAACTCGCCGCTGGCGATGCCGGGCAGGTATTTCCTCTTCTGTTCCGGGCTGCCATGGCGCAGCACCGAACCCATGGTGTACATCTGCGCATGCGCCGCGGCCGCGTAGCAGCCCGCGCTATGGCATTCCTCGAGTACCACGCCCGCGGCGCGCAGCGGCAGGCCGGCGCCGCCGTACTCTTCGGGGATCAGCGCGCCGAGGTAGCCCGCCTTGGTAAGCGCATCGACGAAGTCCTTCGGGTAGGCCTCGGTTTCATCCAGCTTGCGCCAGTACTCGTTGGGGAAATCCGCGCAAATCCTGCGGACGCTCTCACGAATTTCCGGAAAGTCTTCGCCCAACTCTACGTTAACCATCCTATTTCCCTTCGAACTTCGGTTTTCTTTTCTCGTTGAAGGCCTTCACGCCCTCTCTTCGATCCGCTGTATCAACCAGCCTGTTGTAAGCCTCGATCTCGAACCGATACCCCGTCGAAAGATCCATTTGCAATCCGTAGTGGATGGATTTCTTCGCCTGGCGCACCGACAGCGGACCGTTCTCCGCGATCGCCTGCGCCGTGGCGAGCGCCTCTTCCAGCAGCTTCGCAGGCTCGCAGACGCGGTTGACGAGGCCCCATTCGAGGCCCTCCGCGGCGCTGAACGGCCGCGCCGAGAAAATCAGTTCCTTCGCGCGCCGCTCGCCCACCGCGCGCGGCAGGTTCTGCGTGCCCATGCCGCCGGGCATGATGCCGAGGCGAACCTCGGAGAGCGCGAAGCGCGCGCCGGGCACGGCGTAGACGAAATCGCAGCACAGCGCCATCTCCAGCCCGCCGCCGTAGGCGTGCCCGTTCACCGCCGCGATCACCGGCACCGTGCACTCCACCAGCGCGACGAAGGCGCGCTCGAAGATCTCGTGCTGCGCCTGCCACTCGGCCTGCGTCATGCCGTCGCGTTCCTTCAGGTCACCGCCGGCGCAAAACGCCCGCTCGCCCGAACCCGTCACGATGACGCAGCGCAGCTTGCCCGGCTCGGCAGTCAGGCGCGTCCACAGGTCGAGCTGGTCGCGGCCCATCTGGGTGTTGATTGCGTTGAGTACCTCGGGACGATTGAGCCTGACTAGCAGAATGTTTTCGCCCTTGGTTTCCAGGGAAAGAGTCTTATAAGCAGGGAAACTCACCCTAATATCTCCTTGGTATTTGCCCCGAGCGCCGGCGAAGCCGAGCGCGGCAGGGGGCGATCGCCATCAAACGAAATCGGCAAGCCAATGAGCGGCTGGCTCGAGCCCGGCACGTCCTGCAGCAGCCCGAGCGCCCGCATCTGCGGATGCTCCAGCATCTGCTTCATGTTCTGCACCGGCGCGCAAGGCACGCCTCCCTCGTCGAGCAACGTGCCCCACTCGGCGTTGCCGCGCTTCAGCATTTCTTTTTCGATCATTGCGTAAAGGGCGTCGGCGTTTTTTACCCTGTC
>JANNXB010000419.1:0-2363 GCA_031409355.1 Betaproteobacteria bacterium
GCGTTTCCCGTGTACGCAACGCCGTTCTTCACCTACCAGATCGGCGCGCAGTCGCTGGCCCTCGGCCTGATCGCGTTATCGCTCACTTTCCTCGGCGGCTACGGCGGCATGATCTCGCTCGCGCAGATGACGGTGGCGGGCGTCGCGGGGTACATGCTGGCGATATTCGGCGCGAGCGGCGAGGCCGCGCTGAGCCTGGGCTGGAGCTGGTGGATCGCTGTGCCGATCGCGATCGTCATCGCCACGCTCGTCGGTACCGCGATCGGCTGGCTGTCGGTGCGCACCGAGGGCATCTACACCATCATGATCACTCTCGCTGTCGGCGTTGCCTTCTACTACCTCTGCCTGCAGAACTACTCGGTGTTCAACGGCTTCCAGGGGTTCCAGCGCGTGTACGCGCCCACGGTGTTCGGCATCAACTTCCGCCAGCCGGTGCCGTTCTTCTACCTCGCGCTCGGGTGTTCGCTCGGCGGCTACTTCCTCGTCAAGTACCTGGTGCGTGCGCCCTTCGGCATCGCGCTTCAGGGCGTGCGCGACAACCCGCGGCGCATGAACGCGCTGGGTTTTCACGTCACCGCGCACCGCGTCGCCGCCTACGCGCTTGCGGCCCTGCTCGCGGCGGTCGGGGGGGTGCTGTTCACTTGGTACAACGGCCTCATCACCCCCAACTCGGCCGGGACCAGCTGGCTGATCAACATCCTCGTTATCGCGGTGCTCGGCGGCATGCGCCACCCGATCGGCGCTTTCATCGGCGCGATCCTTTTCGTGCTGCTGCAGACCTTCGCCATAGACCTGTTCGATCGCGAGCGCTTCAATCTCGTGATCGGCGGCGTGTTCCTTGCCATCGTGCTGTTTTCGCCGGACGGGCTGCTCGGTTTGTGGGCGGCCCTGAAGTTGCGTTTTACGAGCACATCGAAGTTTTCAACCCCTAGAGGAGGAGTGAGATGAAAAAGAGAACTTTTGTCCGTACGCTCGTGGGCGCTGCCGTCCTGGCCGCGTTCTCGGGAGCGGTGTACGCCCAGCAGGTCGTGAAAATCGGCTTGCTGTCGAACCTGGAAGGTCCGTTCGCCGCCGGTGGCGCCGACGGGATGCGTGGCGCGGAACTGGCGGTCAAGCAGCGCAACGGCATGGCCGGCGGCCGCAAGATCGAGATCATCAAGGCATCGAGCGACGCCAAGCCCGACGTGGCGGTGAACGCGACGCGCAAGCTGGTCGAGCAGGACAAGGTGGACATCATGGTGGGGCCGCTTTCCGGCGGCGAGGGGATCGCGGTCAAGGAGTACTCCAAGACCCAGCCCAACATCACCTTCATCAACGGCTCTTCCGGCGCGCAGGCGACGACGCTGGTCAACCCCTCGCCCAACTTCTTCCGCTTCAATACGGAAGGCGCACAGTGGATGGTGGGCCTGGGCAAGGTCGCGCTCGACAAGGGCTACAAGCGCGTGATGGTGATCGCCGAGGACTACGCCTTCCCGTACTCGCAAGTGCAGGGCTTCATGTCCGAATACTGCCGCCTGGGCGGCAAGGTGCCGGTCAAGGCCTGGGTGCCGCTGGGCGGCAAGGACTACTCCTCCGTGATCGCGCGGATACCTAAGGACGTGGACGCGCTGCTGGTGGTGCTGGGCGGGGCCGACGCGGTGAACTTCCTCAACCAGTACGAGGCGGCCGGCGGCGACAAACCGATGATCGGCGGCTCGATCACGGTGAGCCAGGATGTCCTCAACTACAAGGGCAAGCGCAGGGATTCGCTGGTCGGCACCATTTCGGCGGGACCGAACGCCGACGCGTACGACCATCCGGACTGGAAGGCCTTCGTCGCCGACTACCAGAAGAACTACCCGGTGTCCTCGGGCGCCTACCCGAGCCCCTCCCTCTTTGCCCTCGTGTACTACATCAACATGAAGGCGGCGCTGGACGGGCTGGATGCGGTCAAGGGCGATCTTTCGGGTGGCCAGGCGAAGTACCGCGAGGCGCTGCAGAAAATGACGCTGAAGACCCCGGTGGGCGACGTCAGGCTCGACGCCAACCGCCAGGCGATCGGCACCGCGTTCATCACCGAAGTGGTGAAGGACGCGCAGGGCAACCTGCAAAACAGGGTGCTGCGCAAAGTGGACGGCATCGACCAGATGCTCGGCATGAAGAAGGAAGACTTCAAGGTGGGCTCGCGCGATGAACCGAACTGCCCGTAGCGCAGTAGCGAACTGCCCGTAACGGGAGCAGGGACGCCAATGGCAACGATCAACGCACTGCAGCCGCGCGAGCTGCTCTCCACCGGGGACGCACTCCGGCTCGAGGGCGTGTCGCGCAGCTTCGGCGCGCTCAAGGCGGTCGAGAACGTTTCGTTCTCGGTCGCCGCGGGCGAG
>JANNXB010000420.1:0-2746 GCA_031409355.1 Betaproteobacteria bacterium
GCGGCGACAACCTGGTCGTCCGGGCCGCGCACGGGCGTCGCGATCCAGCCGAACGCCTCTCCTTCGCGCAGCTGCGGCGGCGACGCCACGCGGTCCACGTCGCGGTAGGGGCGGATGAAGCGCGATTCGCCGCGGAACACCGAGGCGAGCAACGGGAGGAACTGCGTGGCGGTCACCTGCAGGCCGCAATACTCCGGAAAGCGGGTGGCGACCAGCTTGCCGGTGGGCGAAGTGACGTTGAACGTGGAATCGCCAACCTCGCGCAGGAGAGGGCGCAGCACTTCCTCCACCTGCGCGCGGGCCGCTCCGGCGCAGACTTCGGTCCGTGCGACATCCTTGCGACCGGCGACCGCGGCCAGCGCCGTGATCGCTTCGCGCACGCGCGGCTCGCGCGCGATGCGCTCGGCGTCGCCGATTTCCTCCCTTACCCAGACGCGCAATGCGTTGACCTGCGCATCGAGCAGGCTCTTCATGGTTGCGGCGCGCAATTCCTGCAGGGAGGATTCGACCGCGTGGTAGGTCCAGAAGCCCAGGCCGGACAGCAGCGCCGCCACCGCGAGAACGATTGCGATGCCCCCTGCGGAAGTCACGAGACCGGCGACACGCTGTTGCCGGCCCGGGCCAGCGGGGTAGAGCGAGTCGGAGTCGCTGCTGCTCAGGGGATCGGGACGGCGGCGATCAGCGTCGCGCCGACGTCGACGCCGCGGCTGGAATCGTGCGCCGGGTGCAGGCGGTGGCCGGCGACGCCGGGCAGCACGGCCTGGATGTCTTCTGGAATGACCTTGTCGCGGCCCTCGATCAGCGCCCAGGCGCGCGCCGAATGCACCAGCGCGAGCGCAGCGCGGGGCGAGAGGCCCGCTGTGAACGCGGGCGAGCGGCGCGAGTATTCGACGATCGCCTGCACGTAATCCAGCAGCGCCGGGGCGACGTGCACGCGCTGTGCGTTGCCCTGCAGCTCGACCAGTTCGCCCGGGGCCATGCAGGCGTCCAGGCTGGCGAGCATGTCCCGGCGATCGGAACCTGAGAGCAGCGCGCGCTCGGCAGTGCGGTCCGGATAGCCCAGCTCGATGCGCATGAGGAAGCGGTCGAGCTGCGATTCGGGCAGCGGAAAGGTGCCGACCTGCTCGGTCGGGTTCTGCGTCGCGATGACGAAGAACGGCTCGGGCAGCTTGCGCGTCTCGCCCTCGGTGGTGACCTGATGCTCTTCCATGGCTTCCAGCAGCGCCGACTGGGTTTTCGGCGTCGCGCGGTTCACTTCGTCGGCAAGGATCACCTGCGCGAAGATCGGGCCGGGATGGAACTTGAAGCTGCCGCTGTCGCGCTCGTAGATCGAGACGCCGAGGATGTCGGCCGGCAGCATGTCGCTGGTGAACTGGATGCGCTGGAAATTCAGGCCGAGCGAGCGCGCCAGAACGTGCGCGAGCGTGGTCTTGCCCACACCGGGGATATCCTCGATGAGCAGGTGGCCGCGCGCGAGGATGCAGGCGAGCGCCATGCGGATCTGGGCTTCCTTGCCCAAGATGATCTGGCTGGCGGCCGCCACGATGCGCGCCACGGGCGAGGGCGCCGCTGCCTGAAACTGTTTCTTGAGAAGCATCGTTGCATTGTACTTGATACGTTATGATTCATAGCCTTATGTCTACCGCGTTCATCACGCATCCGGACTGCCTGAAGCACGATATGGGCGCCGGCCATCCGGAGCAACCGGCGCGGCTGACGGCGATCGAGGATCAGCTGATCGCTTCCGGCGTCGCGGACTACCTGCAGCGTTACGAAGCGCCGCTCGCAACCGACGCGCAACTCGCGCGCGTGCATCCGCTCAAATACGTGCAGGCGATCCGTGAAACCGCACCGGAATCGGGCATGGTGCATCTCGATCCGGACACGGCGATGAACCCGCACAGCCTGAACGCCGCGCTGCGCGGTGCGGGTGCCGCCGTTCTGGCTGTTGATCTGATTTTTCAAAATAAAATACAAAATGCGTTCTGCAGCGTCCGGCCACCCGGCCATCACGCGCTGCGCGCGCGGCCGATGGGATTCTGCATCTTCAACAACGTCGCAATCGCGGCGCGCCACGCGATCCACGCGCACGGCATCGAGCGCGTCGCGATCATCGATTTCGACGTGCACCACGGCAACGGCACCGAGGACATCTTCGAAAACGACCCGCATGTGCTGATGGCTTCCACCTTCCAGCACCCGTTCTATCCCTACAGCGGCACCGAAACCCCCGCCTCCAATATGGTCAACGTGCCGCTGCCGGCGGGCGCGGGCTCGAAGCAGTTCCACGAAGCGGTGACGACGCACTGGCTGCCGGCGCTGGACGAATTCCGGCCCGAGCTCGTGATTTTCTCCGCCGGCTTCGACGCGCACATCGAAGACGAGATGGCGATGCTGCAACTCAGGGACGCCGACTACGGCTGGGTCACCGAGCAGGTGAAGGCGGTGGCCGACCGCCACGCGCAGGGGAGGATCGTTTCCATTCTCGAGGGCGGCTACGCGCTCTCGGCGCTTGGCAGGAGCGTGGTGCAGCACGTGCGCGTGCTGGCAGGTTTGAATTGACGCAGTTGCGCATACCGGCGGTATACATGCGGGGAGGCACGAGCAAGGGCGTGTTCCTGCGCCCGCAGGACCTGCCCGCGGACGCCGCGGCGCGCGACCGCATCCTGCTGCGCATCATCGGCAGCCCCGATCCCTACGGCAAGCAGATCGACGGCATGGGCGCCGCGACCTCCAGCACGAGCAA
>JANNXB010000421.1:0-10678 GCA_031409355.1 Betaproteobacteria bacterium
GTAATTGCCGCAGAAAGAAATTGTTTCAGTGTGCTTGTCATGTCATCTCCTGTTTTGCGCCGCTGTTTTCCGTTCAGTCCAGCCCGCGTCGAGAATATCAACATAGCGGTCGAAGCGGTAGATGCGCCCTCTCCGCTGGCCAGTCATTTCCCGCAGGATTCCCAGTTCCTCGAATTTACGCAACCGGGCGATGGCCGTGCCGGGCGCCACCCCTAGATGTTTTCTCACCTCGCGCGCGCCAATGATCGGGTACTGGTAGAGCACGCCGAGCAACGCCGGGCCGCCCGGCGCGCCAGCCACAAGCTTTTCCATCTCAACGTTTAGATCAGCCAGCTTTTCCGACACGGCAACCGCGTCCTTCGCCGTGATCTCCACGCCGAGGAGCATAAACTTCACCCATCCCATCCAGTCGCCTTTCGATCGCACATCCATCAGGCGGCTGTAGTACTCCGGCCGGTTTTCCAGCAGGTACAGGCTCAAATAGAGCAGCGGCTGTTCCAGCTTCCTCGTCTGGCACAGCATCAACGCGATCAGCAGCCGCCCGATGCGCCCATTGCCGTCCGTGAACGGATGGATGGTCTCGAACTGAGCGTGCGCCAGCGCGCAGCGCACCAGCACGGCCATCGGATTCTGATACTCGTTGATGAAGTACTCGAGGTTGCCGAGAGACTGAAACATCTGCGCTTCGGGCGGCGGCACGAAGTCCGCCTCCGCCGCGGTCGATCCTCTCCGGCCGATCCAGTTTTGCCTGGTGCGAAACGATCCCGGATTGCCCGCCTTGTCGCCGGCCAGGAGGATGGCATGGAGATCCTTCAGGAGCGTTGCGCTTAGCTTCTCGTGCCGCAGCCGCCTCAATCCCTCGTTGATGGCCCGCACGTAGTTCACGACCTGCGCCACGTCCTTGTTATGGCCGCGCCGATCCACCCCCGCCTCGTACTCCAGGACTTCATCCAGCGAGCAGGTGATGTTCTCGATCTGGGAGCTGAGAATGGCTTCGCGCCGGACGTACATGCCGACGAACAGGTCCGGATTCGGGATCGATCTCGACGTCTGAGTCAGCTTGCCCAGATGGAAATCGGCATCCGTGAGCGCGCGAACGCCCTCCTGGTCCAGAACGAATTCAGGGTGGGGCGGCAACGGATTCGGCAAGAACGCGAGGTAACCCTCTGGCGTCTGCTGCGTCTTTCCGGTACTCGACTGCATGTCTTTCATGCCAGAGCCTTGTGGGTTTTCTGTCCGCTATTCCATAAACTAATGATTTATTGAATTAAAGAGCCAGGCTCTAGCCAAGTTAATCCAATCCATCTATTCCATATATCGTCAGTATACTGAAATAATAGATGGGATCTTCGCCCTCTAATTTCAAACGGCCCGTCGCCTAGAATGCCGGCTTCCGGTCGCAGCCGCCCGGGCTACTCCACTCGAAACACGCCAAAGAACAAGAAACTACTTTAACTACAATATGTTAGAGCACACCCCGATGATGCAGCAGTACCTGCGCTTGAAAGCGCAGCATCCGGACATCCTGATGTTCTATCGGATGGGAGACTTCTACGAGCTCTTCTACGACGACGCCGAGAAGGGCTCTCGCCTGCTCGACCTGACGCTGACCACGCGCGGGCAATCGGCCGGAACTCCTATCCGGATGGCGGGCGTGCCGGTGCACTCGGTGGAGCAGTACCTCGCCAAGCTGGTGAAAATGGGCGAGTCGGTGGCGATCTGCGAGCAGGTCGGCGACGTCGCCACGGCCAAGGGACCGGTCGATCGTGCAGTCACGCGCATCGTCACGCCAGGAACATTGACCGACCCCGCGTTGCTGAATGAGAAGGCCGACAATATTTTGTTGTCTGTTTTCAAAGACAAATCTTCAATAGGCCTGGCATGGCTCTCCCTCGCGAGCGGAGAGTTGCGAGTCGCCGAAATTGCCCCGCAGGCCCTCACTAACGAACTGCGTCGCATCGCGCCGGCGGAAATCCTTGCCGCCGACGGCCTGGAACTGCCGGGCTACACCGTGACGCGGCTGCCGGCATGGAATTTTGAGTTCGAGTCCGGGCGCCGCAGGCTGCTGGAGCAGTTGGGCACGGCCAGCCTCGCCGGCTTCGGCGCCGAAGACCTGGAACCCGCGATCGCCGCCTGCGGCGCATTGCTCGAATACGCGAAGAAAACACAAGGCCAGGCGCTCGCCCATGTCAGCTCCCTGCGCGCGGAACGCGCCGGCGAGTACCTGCGCATGGACGCAGATACGCGCCGCAACCTGGAGATCACCGAAACGCTGCGCGGCGAGACGGAGCCGACGCTCTTCTCGCTGCTGGACGAGTGCGTGACCGGCATGGGCAGCCGCCTGCTGCGCCACTGGCTGCACCACCCCCTCAGGGATCAGGCTGTTTTGGTTTCCCGCCACGAAGCTGTTGAAGGTCTTTCCGGGGAAAATAAAATCAACACAGTTCTGCGCCGTTTCGCCGACGTCGAGCGCATCGCCTCGCGCATCGCGCTGAAGAACGCGCGGCCACGCGACCTGTCCGGCCTGCGCGAAAGCCTGGAGCTGCTTGAGGGGTTGCGATCTGCTGTTCCTTCTTCCGCGGCCTTGTTGAAGGAACTCCAGGGACAGCTGCAAACCCCGGAAACCTGCAAAGGCATCCTCGTCTCGGCGATCGCCCCGGAACCCTCGTCGATGCTGCGCGATGGAGGAGTGATCGCCGACGGCTATTCGGCAGAACTCGATGAGTTGAGGGGTTTGCAGTCGAATGCCAGTGCTTTTTTAGTTGAATTAGAAGCAAAAGAACGTGTGCGAACGGCAATTCCAAACCTGCGCGTCGCCTACAACAACGTCCACGGCTATTTCATCGAGGTGACCAACTCCCACGTGGAGAAGATCCCCGAGGACTACCGGCGGCGCCAGACGCTGAAGAATGCGGAGCGCTACATCACCCCGGAGCTCAAGGCTTTCGAGGACAAGGCGCTCTCGGCGCGCGACCGTGCGCTCGCGCTGGAGAAAGCACTGTATGACGCGGTGCTGGAGAAACTGGCGCCAGAGGTAAAGACGCTGCAGGAAATCGCCCGCGCCCTGGCGCAACTGGATGTGCTTTGCTGTTTTACCGGCATTGCCGAGAGGAGAAGTTATTGCCGCCCGGCCTTCACGAATGAGATTTCCATTGAAATAACCGCAGGACGACACCCTGTGGTTGAAGCCCGTATCGACAGGTTCCTCGCGAATGACACCCGGCTCTCCCCTGCCCGCCAGCTGCTGCTGATCACCGGCCCGAACATGGGCGGCAAGTCCACCTATATGCGCCAGGTTGCGTTGATCGCGTTGCTCGCACATACCGGCTGCTTCGTGCCCGCGCAGGCCGCGCGCATCGGCCCGATCGACCAGATTTACACGCGCGTCGGCGCCTCGGACGACCTGGCCGGCGGCCGTTCCACCTTCATGGTCGAGATGACCGAGAGCGCGAACATCCTGCACAACGCCACGCCCTCGAGCCTGGTGCTGATGGACGAAATCGGCCGCGGCACTTCCACGTTCGACGGCCTGGCGCTCGCCTGGGCGATCGGCAAGTTCCTTCTCGAGAAGAACAAGTCACTGACCTTGTTCGCCACGCATTACTTCGAGCTGACGCGGCTGGCCCTGGAATACAAGACCGCCGCCAACATCCATCTGGACGCGGTCGAGCACAAGGACACCATCGTTTTCCTGCACGCGGTCGAGGAAGGCCCCGCCAACCGCAGCTACGGCCTGCAGGTCGCCGCGCTGGCCGGCGTCCCCAAGCCCGTGATCCGGCAGGCGCGCAAAGTCCTCGAGGCGCTAGAGCAGCAGAGCCTGCAGCGCGGCGGCCAGGATGATTTGTTTTTCAACGGAACAAAGCAGGAGGCAGAGCCTGAAGCCGATGCCCTGCGCGAGGCGATGCAGGCGGTAAATCCGGACGAACTCACGCCGCGCGAAGCTCTGGAACTGCTCTACCGCCTGAAAAAACTCTAGCGGCAGTCCGGCTGCGCGGCGACCCAGCCGCCGATATCGCCGATCGTCCTGTTGGAGGCGCGCGCCACGGCAGCCGCGCCACTCACCGCATCCGGGCCGGCATTGCCTTCGACCACGGTGAAATGCCTCGCCAGCGATTTGGCCCCGGATGACAGGCTGGCTCGCAGTTCGATGCGCGCGTCGCTGCTTTCCTTCGCGCCGAATACCTGGCTGAATTCCTGGACCTCTATGTCGAGCACGCACTTGGCCGGGCCGTCGCCGGAGGCGCGCAGCAGCTGCTTGCGGAACATCTCCGCCGGCGTCGCCGCCCAGCGGCTGCCGGCGTACGCAGCGACCTCGGCCGCATTGCGGTAGGCCAGCCTGTACTGCATGTCATTGGCCTCGAACGGCGCGACCGCGCGTACGGTGCCAATGCGCACCCCGGCCAGCCTGGCGACAGGCGCGTCCAGGCCGAGATCATAGGTTCTTGGCTCTACAGTAGAAGAGCCACCACAAGCGCTCAATACAAAAATCAGGCTGAAAACAGCTCGTTTCATTGGAATCCCGGTTCGCCGGGCCCGGGCCTGCCGGGCTTGCGGCCGAAGATGGCGCTCTGCGGTTCGCGGTCGAGCTGCAGCGCGAGGCGCCCGACGCGCTGCGAGCTGCGCTCCACCGATTCGGCGAGCGCGTTGACTCGCGGCAGCGTGTCGTCGCGCACCGCGCCGGCAGTGCTGCCGGCGTCGCTGGACAGCTTGCCCACCTCGCCGGCCAGCGTGCGCGCTTCCTTTACCAGTTGCTGGGCCTCGCGCGCGAGTTCCGGCAGCGCCTTGACCGTTTCATCGATCTTCTGCAGCGAGCTGGTCGCCAGGCGCCGGTTGTCTTCGGACAACCAGACTTCGGCGCGCGCGATGGTCGCGGGGAGGCGCGCCGAGGCTGATTCGAGGCTGGCCGAGATGCGCTCCAGCGAGCCCAGCGTGGTCGCGATGCGCTTGCGGTTCTCCTGCGTAAGCAGTCCGTTCATGCTCGCCATCAGTTCGCGCGCGTCCTTGATCGCGCCTTCGGCGCTGTCGGAGACCGTGTCGAAGAACGCGGGCCTGAGCGGCAGCTCGGCGACGCCGTCCGCCGTCTTCACGACGGGCTGCATGTCCTTGTAGTCGTCCTGCAGGTGGACGTAGGCGATGCCGGTGATGCCTTCCATGCCGAGCTGCGCGAAGGTGCCGCGCGTGACCGGAATGTTGTTGTCCACTTCGATGCTCACCAGGATGCGGCGCGGATCCTTCTGGTCCAGCGCGATGGCGGAAACGCGGCCCACGCCCATGCCGCGATAGCGCACCTGGGCCTCGGGATTAAGGCCGGAGACCGGCCCGGTGGCGACCACGCGGTAATCGGTGCGCGCGAGCGGCGTCTTCGCCAGCCAGTGCGCCCAGAGCACGATGCAGCCGGCGATGCCGAGCACGAAGAGCCCCGTGATCAGCGCATAGGCCCGGCTTTCCATTACGCGCGGCTTTTCATGCTGTTGCCGGTTTCTCGCCGTGCTGCAAGGCGCGGCGGCCCCGGTCTCCCCCAAAGAAGTTCTGCACGAACTTGTGGTCCATCCCGCTGACCGCAGCGAGCGTGTCGCAGGCGATTATACGTTGGTCGGCGAGCACCGCGACCCTGTCCGTCAGCTCGAAAAGCGTGTCCAGGTCGTGGGTCACCATCACCACGGCGAAGCGGTGATCCTCTCGCAGCCGCTTGATCAGGCGCACGAAGCCTTCCGAGCGGTCCGGGTCGAGGCCGGCGGTGGGCTCATCCAGGATCAGCAGGTCGGGCGAGAGCGCGAGCGCCCGCGCGAGCGAGACGCGCTTCACCATCCCGCCCGAGAGATTGGCAGGGAGCAGGTTGCCGTGGCGCGGTTCCAACTCCACCTGGGCGAGTTTGGTGTGCACGATGCCGCGGATGTCCTCTTCCTCCAGCCCGCCCCGCTCGCGCAAGGGAAAGGCGATGTTGTCGTACACCGTGAGCGCGGAGTACAGCGCGCCGTTCTGGAACAGCATGCCCATGCGCCGGCGCGCGTCGCGCACCTTCTTCACGCTGGGATCCTCCCAGGAAACGCCGAACACCCGCACCCGGCCCGCCTTCGGGCGCTTCAGGCCGAGGATCACGCGCACCAGCTGCGTCTTGCCGCTGCCCGAGCCGCCCACCAGAGACATCACCTCGTCGCGCCGCACGTGCAAGTTCAGGTCGCGGTGCAGGATGATGCCCGCGCCCACCGTATTGACCAGGCCGTCGATCTCGATGACGTGCTCCTCATCCGCAATGGCTGGCGTATCGGCCATGTCAGCCCACGTTGCGCAGAAGGATCGCGAATATCGCGTCGAGGATGATGACGCAGGTGATCGCCGCCACCACCGAACGGGTGACGCCGACCGCCAGGCTGTCGGTATTGGGCAGCACGCGCAGGCCGTAGTGGCAGGCCACGAACCCCACCGCGAAGCCGAAGGCCACCGATTTTCCGAGCCCGATCCAGAAATTCACCACCTCGACCGCCTGCGGCAGCGCCTGCATGAAGGCCCCGGGCGTGATCCCGAGCGTGAATTTCGTGACCAGCATCGCGCCCGCGAGCGCGGCGATGTCGTTGCAGAATGTGACCAGCGGCAGGGCGATGGCGAGCGCCAGCACGCGCGGCAGCACCAGACGCGAGGTGACCGAAATTCCCATGACGGACAACGCTTCCACTTCCTCGGTGACCCGCATCACGCCCAGTTGCGCGGTGATCGCCGATCCCGAGCGCCCGGCCGCGATGATGGAAGCGAGCATCGGGCCGAGCTCGCGCACCACGCCGACGCCGACGATGTTGATCACCAGCAGGTCGGCGCCGTAGCGCTTCAGCTGCAGGGCCGACAGGTAGGTGAGCACGATACCCACCAGGAAGCCGACCAGCATCGTCACCGGCAGCGCGGTCACGCCGGCGCGGAAAATCCCGGCGGAAAATTCCCGCAGCGGAAAATCGCGCGGCCGGCGCGCCATTCCGGCGACGTCCAGCGCGAGCTGGCCGAGCAGGCCGATGCCATCGCGCAGGTGGACCAGCGCGTGGCCGGCGGTCTGCCCGACCCAGACCACGGCCGACAGCGGATCGAACGGCGTCGCTTCGCGCTTCGCCGCCATGCCTTCGGCCGCTTGCGCGAGGATTTCGCGATGGCGCTGCGCCGCCTGCATGTGCTGCGCGCCGCTCAACGCCCGCGCCAGCCATACGGCGCCGACATCATCCATCTCCAGCATGCCGGTGAGATCCCAGGCCACGCGCGCCGCCGGCTGCTGCGCGGCCTCGGCGAGGCGCAGCTCGATCAGGCCGCGATTCAGCTTCAGCCCGCTGAAGGTCCAGGTGCCGCTCACGCGCACGCGCACCGGCACCGGATCGCCCGCGAGAGTCTGGATTTCGATCGCGGCGTCGAGGCTCGGCATGGCCGCGCGAGTATACTCCGCGCGCCATGCAACTCATTGATATCGGTGCGAATCTTACGCATCCGGCGTTCCACGCAGACCTGCCGGAGGTGCTGGCGCGGGCGCGCGGCGCCGGGGTCGCTGCCGTCGTGGTTACCGGCACTTCGGTTGCCGAAAGCGTAAGCGCGCTGAAGACCTCCGCTGCGCACCCGGAGATGGTCTACGCCACGGCCGGCGTCCACCCGCATCACGCGCGCGAATGCGACGCGACCACCATTCCGGCGCTGCGCGTGCTCGCGCAGCAGGCCCGCGTCGTGGCGATCGGCGAATGCGGCCTGGACTTCAACCGCAACTATTCGCCGCACCCGGACCAGGAAAAATGGTTCGCGGCGCAAGTGGAACTGGCTTGTGAACTTCGAAAGCCGTTGTTCCTGCATTCGAGAGATGCAGGGGAACAATTCGTTGACGTCTTAAAGCAATTCAAGAACCTTCCTCCAGCGGTAGCGCACTGTTTCACCGGATTACGCGAGGAACTGCATGCCTACCTCGACCTCGGCCTGTACATCGGCATCACCGGCTGGATATGCGACGAGCGGCGCGGTGCGCACCTGCTGGAACTGGTGCGCGACATACCCGCGGACCGGCTGATGCTCGAGACCGACTCGCCCTACCTCACGCCGCGCGACCTGCGCCCGCAGCCCAAGGCGCGACGCAACGAGCCGTCGCACCTGCCGCACATCCTGCGCACCGTGGCGCGCGCGCTCGGCAAGCCGCCGGAGCAGGTTGCTGAAGAAACCACCCGCAATGCAAAGGCGTTCTTCGGCCTGCCATGAATATCGCGCAGTTGCTGCTTCAGAGTGCGCGCAGGCTTCCGGACCAGCCGGCGCTCGCAGTTGGGAATGGGGTTGTTGCCAGTTATTCAGTTCTTTCGAAAAGAGTTCAAGAACTCTCCTCAGGACTCGTATCGAAATTCAATCTGAAGCCCGGAGACCGGGTGGCGTTCGCGATGAAGAATTGCCCGCAGTACTGGGAGCTGATATTCGCCTGCTGGCATGCGGGCCTCACCGCGGTGCCGATGAACGCCAAGCTGCATGCGAAGGAATTCGAATACATCGTCGGCAACTGCGGCGCGAAGGCCTGTTTTTTTGATCCCAAAGAATTTGAAAACCTGAAAGGTGAACCCCAAAAGCCTTTTCAAACACTTCCCGAGGACGTCGCGTGGTTGTTTTACACCAGCGGCACCACCGGCGTGCCCAAGGGTGCGATGCTCACGCACCGCAACCTGCTGTTCGCGACGCAGGCCTACTTTTCGGACATCGATAAGCTCTCGCCCGGAGACGCCATCCTGCATGCGGCGCCGCTGTCGCACGGCTCCGGGCTCTACGGCCTGCCGCACTTTGCCGCCGGCGCGCTGAACGTGATCCCCGAAAGCGGCGGCTTCGACGCCGAAGAGATGTTCGACCTGATGGAACATTGGCCGAACTCGTCTTTCTTCGCCGCGCCCACCATGATCGTGCGCCTGCTCGCCAGCCCGGCGGCCCGCGCGCCGGCAGGACTGAAGACGATCGTCTACGGCGGCGCGCCGATGTACCTGGCCGATTGCCTGCGCGCCATCGAGCTTTTCGGTCCCGGCCTCTACAACCTGTACGGCCAGGGGGAAAGCCCGATGACCATCACGGGGCTGTCCCAGGATTTCCACAGAGAGAAGCGCAACCTTGAGACCTGCGGCACGGCGCGTACCGGGGTCGAAATCGCGGTATTCGGCCCGGACGACGGGGAACTGCCGGCCGGCGAGATCGGAGAGGTCGTGACGCGTTCCGACTGCGTCATGGCTGGATACTGGGATAACGAAAAAGCCACGGCAGAAGCGCTGCGCGGAGGCTGGCTGCATACGGGCGACGTGGGCAGCATGGACAAACGGGGCTTCCTCACCCTGCGGGACCGTTCCAAGGACCTGATCATCTCCGGCGGCTCCAACATCTACCCGCGGGAGATCGAGGAAGTGCTGCTGCGCCACCCCGGAGTCGCGGAATGCTCCGTGGTGGGGCGCCCGCATGCGGAATGGGGAGAAGAGGTTGTGGCTTTTGTTGTTTTGAATAGCAAAACAACAAAAATTGAAAGGCGGGAACTGGACGACCTTTGCCTGTCCAGCATCGCGCGTTTCAAGCGCCCGCGCGAGTACCGCTTGGTCGATTCGCTGCCGAAGAACAATTACGGAAAAGTGCTGAAGACCGAACTGCGCAAGCGCCTATAATCCAGCGCACCATGAGCCGCCGGCAGCTGATCCTCGTCGCCGATGATTCCGAGGACATCCGCAACCTGTTCGGCGTCATGCTGAAGAAGAACTACGACGTCAAGTTCGCGGTCAACAGCGACGAGACGCTGGCCGCGGCGGACACCGATCCCCTGCCCGACCTGATCCTGCTCGATGTGGAAATGCCGTCGCTCAACGGCTTCGAGGTCTGCGCGCGGCTGAAGAGCAATCCGGCGCTGGCCAACATCCCGGTGATCTTCGTCACCGCGCGCAACGATCCGCGCGACCAGGCCCAGGGGCTGCGCGCCGGCGCGGTCGACTACATCATCAAGCCGATCAGCGCGCCGATCACCATGTTGCGGGTGAAGACGCAGCTCGCGCTGGTGGACCAACGCCGCGCGCTCGAGGACCAGATCCTCGCGCGCACCGAGGAACTGCACGAGACCCGCCTACAGTTGATCCGACGCCTAGCGCGCGCGATGGAGTACCGCGAAGGCGGCCTCACCAACCGGGTGTCGCGGGTCGGGCACTATGTCCAGCTGCTGGCCAAGGCGCTCGGCCTGAAGGACAAGGTCGTGGAGCTGCTCTCGGAAGCCGCGCCGCTCTACGACATCGGCAAGCTCGCGGTGCCGGACTATGTCCTGCGCAAGAGCGACAAGCTGAACGCCAGCGAGTGGGCCGAGATCCACAAGCACCCGGAGATCGGTGCCAACATCATCGGCGAGCACAAGGACCCGCTGCTGGAGCAGGCGCGCATCATGGCGCTCACCCACCACGAACGCTGGGACGGGACCGGCTATCCGAAAAAACTCAAGGGCGACGCGATTCCGCTCGCCGGGCGCATCATGGCCGTGGCCGACGCCTTCGAGGCGATGACCGCAACCCAGCGGCACCGCAGCCCGATCAGCGTCATCGACGCGGGCAGGATCGTAATGGCCGAATCCGGCAAGCAGTTCGATCCCAAGGTGGTCGCGGCCTTCGTCAAGGTGGCGAAGAATTTCGAGAAGGTCCGCGCGCACTTCAAGGACGAACTCGAAGGCATCCAC
>JANNXB010000422.1:0-2995 GCA_031409355.1 Betaproteobacteria bacterium
CACCAGGCGGATCGGGCGCGACGGGTAGGTTTGCGAAAAAACGTCGCATGAAAAAGCAAACCCGAGAACGAACGCGAAAACTGGTTTCATCCGCGATACTCCGGTTCGGGCTGGCTGAAGAACGCGTGCAGGATGTGGTAGGCCATCAGGTAATTCTTCTGCTGGAAACTCGCGTGCGAGATGCCGGCCATGACGCTGAACTGCTTGTCGGGGTTGGGCAGCCGCTTGAAGAACTCGATCAGGTCGTCCACCCCCGCGATGCCGTCCCATTGTCCGCGCATAAGGAGGGTCGGCACGGGGATCCTCGCGGGGTCCACCAGCGGCAGCTTCGAGCACATATCGACATAAGTGCCGGTGGGTACGGAATCGTCGAGTGACAGAATCGCCTTCGCGAAGGCATCGATTGTCGCGTCGTCGGCGGTTCCAGGATGGTCGCGCGCGAAGATGCTTTTCACGAATGCGCGGTCGATCGGGCGGCGGTTCTTCGCGATGAATTCCGGCAGGCGCTTCCTGCGCTCGGCTAGCGTCGGGCTGCCTTCTCCGGTCCAGACGAACGCATCCAGCGCGAGGCGCGCCACGCGCTCCGGATGACGTTCGGCGAACAACGCCGCTTTCAACGCCCCGGAGGAGATGCCATACACGAGAAGCTTCTTCGCGCCGGAGGTTTTCAGGACGTATTGGCTTGCGGCATCGAGGTCATCCGCGCCGTTCGAGATGTCGAAATTGATCGACCGCTTCTTGTCGGAGCGGCCGTAGCCCTCGTTGTCCATGCACCAGGCGTCGAAGCCGCGCGCCGCGAACCAGTCCATCACGGAGGAATCCGGCCTGCCAGGCACACTCAGGTCGAACGTCGGCTGCGAAGCCATGGAGGAGCCGTGCACGAATAGGACCGTGCCTCTTGGGGCTTGTCCGGATGCCGGGGGCTTGCGCCACAGAAACAACCGGATGTCGCCCTTCTGCGTCCAGTGCTCGGTACCGGGCATATTTTCCCTTTCCGTGGAAAAGTGATGTTTCGCATTATAAAATCTGTCCGTCCCTGAGGAGGGTGCAATGGTGGAAAGTCCTGGCGAGCTGGATACGTTCCCGAAATTGCTGGTGTATCACGCGCGCGTACGTGCAGGCCGTCCGGCGATTCGCGAGAAGGACCTGGGGATCTGGCAAACCTGGAGCTGGCACCGCTTTGCCGACGAAGTGCGTGCTCTCGCCTGCGGTCTGGCGGCGCATGGCTTCAAGCGCGGCGACCACCTCGCGATCGTGGGCGACAACCGCCCACGCGTCTATGCCGCAATGTGCGCGGCGCAATGCTTGGGCGGTATCGCGGTGCCGCTCTATCAGGACGCGGTCGCGACCGAGATGACTTTCCCGATCCAGAACGCGGCGATCACGCATGCGGTGGTCGAGGATCAGGAGCAGGTCGACAAGCTGCTGGAAATCCTGCCGCAGTGTCCGACGCTCGCGCATATCTACTTCGACGAGCCGCGCGGCATGCGCCATTACACCCAGCCCCAGCTGATGAGCTGTGACAAGCTGGTCGAGCTTGGCGGTGAATCGTTCCGGCGCGATCCGGCTTTCCTCGAGGGCGAGATCGCCAAAGGCAACGGATCGGACACCGCGGCGATGTTCTTCACCTCGGGGACCACCGGCGTGGCCAAGGGCGTCGTTCTCACCCATCACAGCCTGATCGATCGCGCGCGGGCTGCCGCGGAGATGGAGGGGTTGAGCGATGCGGACGTGGTGCTCGCCTACCTGCCGCCCGCATGGATCGGCCAGAACATTTTTTCCTACGCCCAGCCGTTCGTCACCGGCTACTGCATCTGCTGCCCGGAGTCGGCGGAGACCGTGATGAGCGACATGCGCGACATCGGGCCGACCTATTATTTCGCGCCTCCGCGCGTGTTCGAAGCCCTGCTCACCCAGGTCTCGATCCGCATGGAGGATGCAAGCGCGCTCAAGCGCTCGCTGTACCGGTACTTCATGGAGGTCGCGCGCAAATTCGGCGGCAGGATCCTGGATGGCGAAAGCGTGGGCGCCATGGACCGGCTGATGTACCGGCTGGGCGATGCGATCGTCTACGGGCCGCTCAGGAACGTGCTCGGCATGAGCCGGGTGCGCGTCGCCTATACGGCGGGGGAGGCGATCGGCCCGGACCTGTTCCGCTTCTACCGCTCGCTCGGCATCAATCTCAAGCAGCTCTACGGTTCGACCGAAACCTGCGTCTTCGTCTGCGTCCAGCCCAACGGCCAAGTGAAGGCGGACACCGTCGGCCCGGCGGTGAAAGGGGTGGAGCTCTCCTTCACGCCGGAGCGCGAACTGCTGATCCGCTCGCCGGGCCTGTTCAAGGAGTATTACCGGAACCCGGAAGCGACCGCCGCGTCGAAAGACGCGCAAGGCTGGTTCCACACCGGGGACGCCGGCTACATGGATGCCGACGGGCACCTGAAGATCATCGACCGGGTCAAGGATGTCGGCAAGCTCTCCGACGGATCGCTCTTCGCGCCGAAATATCTCGAGAACAAGCTCAAGTTCTTCCCCTTCATCAAGGAAGCGGTGGCGTTCGGGCACGGCCGCGACCGGGTGTGCGCCTTCATCAACATGGACATGGAGGCGGTCGGCAACTGGGCCGAGAAGCGCGGCATGCCCTATTCGGGCTATGTCGACCTGGCATCGCGCGACGAGGTGTACCAGCTGGTGCGCGAGTGCATCGAAAAGGTCAATGCCGATCTGGCCGGAGAACTGGAAATCGCAGGCTCCCAGATCCACCGGTTCCTGATCCTGCACAAGCAGCTTGAAGCCGATGACGGCGAGCTGACCCGCACCAGCAAGGTGCGCCGCCTCCATGTCGGGGAAAAATACGCAGCGCTGGTCGATGCCCTCTACGCCGGCAAGCAGGTGGTGCATGTCGAGGCGCAGGTGCGTTACGAGGACGGCCGCACCGGGTCGATTTCGGCGGACCTGAAAATACGCGACACGAAAACCTTTCCGCCGGCGGCAGCGA